>JBIPMI010000017.1:0-16578 GCA_044369215.1 Bacteroidia bacterium
AGCAACCTTGGCTACATAATAAAAATCGTTTGATACTTCCCTACCAAAACTTACATTTTCCATTTCAGGAATGAAGTCAGAAAACTCATAACTAATTGATTGTTTGTAATTTTCCATTGAAACTTCATTATCTGAAATTTTAAAATCTGGATTAAAATTTGAAAATGAGTTTTTGAAAATGTTAAATTTAGAGTAAGTCCCTCCTGTTGAAGAATTTTGAGCCAAAATATTAATTACGAGCTCTTTATACAAAGGCGACTTAACGAATTCTGCAAAATCAGGATCATTTTGAATAGCAGTTGTATCAAAATAACCTGTATTAAATGCGCTTCTAAATTCAGAGTTTACACCCCACCATCTGTAATTTTCTTCTTTATTTAGTTTCGCTAGAAAAACTTCGACTTTTGCTAATTTTAGATGAATAGCATATTCGGGTTTAAAAGATAAAATTTGAGCAATTTCAAAACATTTTCTTGATTGCTCTAAGAATTCAGAATTGGCTCTAAAGGCTAATAACGCACTTCCCAATTCATAATAAGTTTTTGCTTCAGGGAAATACAGAAGAGATTCTTTAAATAAATTAATTGCCTTTAGGATGTTTTTCTTGTTTTTAAATTCATCTAATCCTCTTAAAAAAACTTCTCGAGCAATTTTTTGAGTTGAATCTAATTCAAATTCATTTGCATCAAAAACCACGTCATAAACCAAATCCTTATCAAAAATCTGATCTCCTTGAAGTTTATTTAACTTCACTTTTAATACAAATTCCTTTTGAGGTTTACTACAAGATATAACTAGTGTAAATAAAAAAAGAGAACTTACCCAAAGGCAAGCTCTCTTTATGTTATCAATAAAATGATTCATTTATTCGGCCTTTTTTCAAAAGTCGCAATTCTAATTGGCTTTTGCTACAAAAGGATTGGAAAATTTCTTGTCATGAATAAAACTTTGGTCGGTTAATGTCTTTAAGAAAGCAATCAATGCTTTTTTATCATAAGCACTTAAGTTCATTTTCTTGGCTTTTACCTTAGAAAAATCTGAAGAAATCTCATCTCTCAAAGCCCAATCCAAATTTGGATGGTCTTTAACTCCTGAATTATAATGTTCAACCACTTCTTCTAATGTAGCGAATCTTCCATCGTGCATATAAGGAGCTGTTAATGCAATATTTCTTAGGGTTGGAACTTTAAAAAAGCCTTCACCAGATTTCATTCTAGGGTCAAAAGGTGGTTCGAAAATTCCACCATGAAATACATTTTGAGCTCCCTTGTCTTTATAAACTAAATCCAAGCCAATGTTTGCAACTTCAGTTGACCAACCTTGGGTTAAATCAAATCCATGACAACTAATGCATCTTTTATCATTAAAAATTTCCCATCCTCTAATTTCTTCTGAGGTATAACTTGCAAAATTATTATCTGCTGCAAAATCATAGGGTGATTTAAATGAGATTAGATTCGCAACAAATCCGCCTAAAGCCTCCGAAAGGTTTTCTACAGTAATAGTTTTGGTGCCAAAAGCTTTTTCAAATAATGCTGGGTAATAAGATGATTGTTGAAGTCTTTCTAATGTCTGATTAATTGAATCAAATCCCATTTCAATATGATCCTGAACTGGCTTGGTTACCATTGATTTAACATTGAATTCTCTTAAGTCCCAAAACAAACCTCTACCAAAATCAGAGTTAACAATTGCCATAGAATTTCTAGGAGTTGCTTCATTACCAAATCCCCTACTCGATTTTACGCCATCAGAAAATGCTAATTCTTGTTTGTGACAACTTGCACATGAGATAGCTTGATTTACTGATAATTTCTTATCATAAAACAAAACTCGACCCAGTTCAATTTTTTCATTCGAAAAGGTTGAATTTTGAGTTAGTTGAAAAGGAAGATGTTTTTCTTTTCCTCTGATGGAGTAATCAGCTGTAGTTTCACCCAATAAAGGTGTTTCTGAAGTTAAATAAGTTGATTCGCTGTTTGTAACCTTTTTACAGGCTACTAAAAAAATTAGAATCCCTGCTAGAACGTAAATAGTTTTTTTCATTTTGTTGGTTTTAAAACATGAAATTTAGATTGATAAAAGATGGAGGTAAGAATACAAAACTACGTGTTCCACCGGCATCTACTCTTCCATTTGGAAAAGCACTACCGGTAAATTTAGTACTTGATTCGCCTGTAACATAGCCAAATAATGCTTCTGTATTGATGTTTAAATAATTTGTTATTTTAAACTGAACCCCAAATGCGATTTGCGCTCCTCTTGTTTTTGAACTTTGCTCATTTGTACTTGTTTCAATAACACCTAAACCATTATTAAATTTGTTTTCAGTAAAGTTTTTACCTTTTGATCTTCTATAATCCAAGCCATAAAAAACTGTAAATCTTTTTGATAAATCCTGTTGAAATTCAAAACCAAGTCTATAAGCCATACTTTCTTCCCTAGTTTTGAAATCACTTGATGAATTGTTTTGAGTATTACTTGATTCGTTAAATCTATATCCTAAACCCATTCTTAAACCTAATCTGGTATTGGGTTTGATATTCCATTTATTTTGAAATAGTTTTACATTTAAATCGTAAGGACTCGGAGTTAAGTTCAAGTTATTACTGTTAAAAACTAAGTATTGTCTGATAAAATCCGAAGCATTAACTCCAACTTGAACTAATTTAGGGTTTTCCTGAATAGTGCTTACAGAATGCACTTTCAATTGACCCTGTTGTGGGAAATCTTCTGCAGCTAGATTTGCAAGAAATAATGCATTAAAAACTAAGAAAAGGGTAATTTGGATTTTCATCATATTGCTAATTAGACACCAATTTACGAAAAGGGTTGCCACATTATTACAAAAAAAGACGAATCTAATTTTTTTAAGAAAAATGTATGTTTTATTGAGTAGTCAAAAAGTCTTTAAACGACCAATTACAATCAATTTTTATAATAATAGGAAAGCAATTAAAAATATTTGAATATTTGAAGGATATAAAACGCATACAATGAAAATTAGAATTAAAGGAAATTCCATTAGATACAGATTAAGTAAATCGGAGGTTGAGGAGTTTAAGCATGAAAAATATGTAGAGGAATTTACTGATTTTGGGAATACGATTTTTTGTTATGTATTAAAAGTAGTTCAAAATCAGCCCAATTTATGTGCATTTTTTAAGGATGATACCATGACTTTCGGAGTTCCGGCGCATATTGCTAAAGAATGGACAGATACTGATATTGTTGGATTTCAGTATGAATTTCCATTACAAAATGGTTCGAAATTGTTTCTATTACTAGAAAAGGATTTTGTTTGTCTGGATAATACTTTTGAAGACCAATCGGATAATTATCCGAATCCGAATGAAAAATGTTAATTCAATAATCTCTCGTCCCTGTACCACCGCGATTCATCGCGGTGATAAATGATTCATCGCAGTGAAAAATAAAAAAAAACACCACGAAAATTCGTGGTGTTTTTTTATGAAATTTTCATCCCCAATTTATTGCGACAAATCGAATTTATGATTTCGTTACGAAATACATTGCGATAAATCGCAATGGACACCGCGATAAATCGCGGTGCTACTCGAGTTCTTCGCGACGTTTTTTCATTTCAATGGTTTTCTTTTCATTGCCTAAATTGGCATAAACTTGTTGCATTGAATATAAAATATCGTTTAAATATGCGTTTTTCTCTTTCTTTTTAGCAGGGGTATCTTCAGCTTTACCTTCTGCAATTTCTAATGCGCGACTAAAATATCCTAATGCTGTATTCAAAATTGAATCTTGTTTTTGCTTTAATGGCTTATATCGTTTGTCGTACTCAGTCTGAGTAGAAGCTGTGATATTATTAATTTTCTCTACAACTTCTGTACTCTTATTGTTACTCATTGCACCTAAATTGAAATAAGCATCAATAAAATCAGGATTCAATTCTACAACTTTTAAATAATCAACTTCTGCTTGTGCAGCATAATTGCTTGATTTTTTCTGATTTGCTTCCGCACTTTTCATAAATGCATTTGCAGCATTGTTGTATTTTGCTTTTTTGTCAACTGCTTTTTCAGTTTGAGCCTTTTTTCTCAAAGTGCTGGCAGTATCTCTTTCATGTTTGAATTTTTTCAAAGCATCATTAGCAAAATTATCATAAACGTTTCCTCTAACATAAATCAATGTTTGGTCTTCAGAATTGATTTCAATTGCAGCATTTAATTTCTCTAACAAAATATCCTGGCGACCTTGAGACAAATAAATGTTTAACTCTTGGTTGATTAAGTCTTTTTCGTTAGGGAATTTCAATCTTGCTTTATCCAAGAAACTCAAGGCAGTTGCAGTATCTTTTTCTTCAAGATAGATATTTACCATTTGAAGATGAATTAAATGATCCTCGTAGTTCAGGTCCATTAATTTTTGAAGGTAAACTTTTGCGCTTGCTTTATCTTCCGCTTGCACTGCAGCATATGCCATATACAAATAGATATTGTTTTCAGACAAACTATTTTTCTTTAAATCTCCATTCTTATCATAGGGCAGAACATCCAATGTCATTTTATAATACTTGATAGCATTTTTAAAATCCTTTGCCTCATAGGCTGTAAAGCCTTTGTTATACGACATAAAGGCAGAATTAATGATAGCTTGTTCTTTGCAGTAATAAGTATATCTCTCTTTGGTATCAAACTCAATACACTTAACACAACTATTAAAAAACTTATCTACTAAATCTTCGCCGGCTAAATTTGCATAAGCAGGATTTCTGTAAATAGTATCATATACAGAAGTATAATAGAACCAAGCTTTGGGATCCGTTTTAGTGTCCGGATGTTCAATTGCTTGATCAATTGCTTTTTTAGCATCTTCTACTTCACCATTTCTAAGGTAAAGTGCAGCAGATTCAACTTTGTTTTTTTGAGCAAATACCTGAACACCCGAAATGAGCATCAGCGCTACTAACAGCTTTTTCATGTTATTTTTATTTAGGTTAATTTTCTTCAATTCTCGCAAATGTAATGATAATTCGAATTTTAGGGCTTCTTTAACAATAAATTTAACCCTTATTTTCTTTGCATTTTTGCTATTCTTTCTTCTAAACTTTCAGAACTCATTTTTTCCCTCAATCTGTCGACCATTATTGGAAATGAAAAAGGCGAAGGTTCTTTAATGGTTTTTATTACAATTTCGGATTTTTCAATTCGCTCTAAAGCCAACCTTAATCTCTTTTCTTCCATTTGTTGCAATAAAACCTCTTCATAAGCTTGTTGCAATAAAAGATGATCCGGTTCATTTTCTTTAAAGACATCAAAAAACAGACCAGAGGATGCTTGTAGGTGTTTACTTTGTATCTGTTTTCCCGGAAACCCCTGAAATACAAGGCCTGAAATTCCTGCAATGTCTCTAAATTTTCTTCTTGCCATCTCAATTCCATTCATACTATTCAATAAATCATTGCTTAAATCTTCAGTTCCAAATACATTATTAGCCAAAATTTCTTCAATTGGAATCTCCTGATCACTCAACATTTCAAACCCATAATCATTCATGGCTATTGAAAATGAAATCGACATCCATTGCCCTATCCTGTAATTCATTAAACCGGCCAAACCTTCATGAACTAATCTTCCTTCAAAAGGAAAAATAAACACATGAAAGCCATCTTTACTTTCATATTGCTCTATTAATAGTTGATTTGATTTTGGAATGATTGAAATTTCTTTCTGCTTATTTAATAATGGAATTAAACTTGTAAATTCATCATCCATTAGTATTGGACCATCTGCAAAAGCTGATAATTCTCTCCTTAACATCCCGCTTAATTGGCCTGACAATGGCATTCTTCCACCTGCCCATGAAGGAATTTGCGCCTTTTTCTCATCGCTTTTTCTAACCAAAGCCGTCATTTCCTTCACTTGAATCAATTCCAAGCAAATTCCGGCAAACCAAAATGCCTCACCAGGTTTTAGTTTACTTATGAAGTATTCTTCAATGCTTCCAAGGTACTTCCCTTTAATGGTTTTGATCTTTATAACAGGATCACTAACAATTGTCCCGATACTCAATCGATGCCGCATTGCCTGTTTTCGGTTTGTTACTTTATAAACATCACCAATAAGTTCAAGTTTTGAAAATTCGTCGTAGGCACCAAGACTTTTACCTCCATGAATCAAAAACGATAATACTTTGCTCCATTCTTCATCATTCATTGTTGAAAAACAAAATGTACCTGAAACTTCCTTTTTAATTTCATCCGGATTAAATCCTTCTGAAATGGCCAATGTAACCAAGTACTGTATTAATACATCAAATGCGCGAATAAATGGATCACGGTTTTCCATGATTTTCTCCTCAATCGCCTTGCGCATACAACTCGATTCCATCAACTCAAGCGCATGTGTTGGTACGAAATAAATGGTTGATACTGCATCAGGTTGATGTCCACTCCTACCTGCTCTTTGTAAAAATCGAGCTATTCCTTTTGGACTCCCAATCTGCAGCACTTGTTCAACCGGACGAAAATCAACACCTAAATCTAAGCTTGATGTACAAACAACAGCTTTTAAAAATCCCTGATGTAACGCTGATTCAACCCATGCTCTCATTTCACCGCTTAGTGAACCATGATGCATAGCCAGTAATCCCGCCAATTCAGTATCTTTTTCTATTAAATTACGGTACCAGATTTCGGTTTGCGAGCGTGTATTGGTAAAAACAAGACTGGTTTTAGCCAAATCAAATAATGGCAAAACCTTATCAATCATTTTAATTCCTAAATGTCCTGCCCAGGGTAATTCCTCAATTTTATCAGGAATGATTGATTTAACTTCAATTTTCTTTTCAATTCCGGCTTTAATCAAAACCTTTTTGTTCTCCGGAAAACTAATTCCCAGCAAAACATCAGCTGCTTCATCAAGATTGCCAATGGTAGCGCTGATTCCCCATGTTTTTAAATCTGGATTTAATCCTCTTAATCTGGATAAAGCCAATTCAACCTGAACACCTCTTTTGCTTCCAATTAATTCATGCCACTCATCAATTACAACACAATCCAGGTTTTTAAACAAATCAGGGTAACCTTTTGAAGCCAGCATAATATGAAGACTTTCAGGAGTGGTAATTAAAAAATCAGGATGTTGCTTTTTCTGACGAGCTCTTTCTTTTGTGCCCGTATCGCCGGTTCTTAAGGCAATATCCCAGTTAATATTCATTTCCAAAGCTGCTTCATTAATTGCCTTTTCTAAATCCTGGCTTAAAGCGCGGATAGGTGTAATCCAAATTGCTTTTAATCCCTTTTTATTTGATAAAAATCCTGAAGCTAAAATAGGAAGTGCCAGCGAAAATGTTTTTCCACTTCCGGTTGGAGCATTTACCAGGCCGCTTTTCCCATTTAAATAAGCATTCCAAGTTTCTTCCTGAAAAGCGAATGCCTTAAATGATTTTTTGCTAAAATATTTTTGTATGATTTGAAGTGGCTCCAACATTGGCAATTTAAACAAAAAGGGCCACATCTTTTCAGATGCAGCCCTAATTGATTTAATTTCTAATGACGATTAGTTTTTCTCGTAAGTAGCAGTTTCTACTTCTTTGTAATCAACAATTTTGTATCCAAGTTTTTCAAGGTTTGCCTTGATTTTATCCTTATCACCAACAACTAAAATTGTCATTTTATCAGATTGAAGAACTTCTTTAGCTAAACGATTTAATTCTTCTTTAGAAAGAGAATTTAAGATATCGTTTTGTTGTTTGATATAATCTTTAGGTAAGTTGTATTCAATTAATCTGTTTAAGAAACCAGCTTTTTGGAAAGCTGTTTCATAACGTAAAGCATCACTTTGAGTAATTGAATTTTTCATGAATTTCATTTCATCATCTGTAATTCCGTTTTCAGCATAATTTTTCACTTCCGACATAATTTCTTTCATCGCACTATCAGTTGCAGATGTACGAACACCTGTAGCAATTTGATAAGCACCAACTCTGTCTTTGTAACCATAGTTCATTGAGCGAATTCCATAAGTGAAACCTTTGTCTTCACGTAAGTTTAAGTTCAAACGGCTATTGAAATTTCCTCCTAATGGGAAGTTCATTGCATTTGTTTTAAAGTAGTTGCCGTTCCAATCGTATTTCTGACCAACTGTTCCAATTCTAATTTCAGATTGAGCTGCTTTGTATTTGTCAACCAGATAAATTTGTTTGTTATTGTTAGCAGCAGCAGGTGGAATTGGAAGTGGAGGGAAAGTGATATTTTTCTTTTTCCAGTTTTTCAAGAAACCTAATTTAGGCATGATTTCACTTTCGGTGATGTCACCTACAATTGTTAAGCTAGCGAAATCAGGGCCATAAAAACGGTCATAGTAATTTTGAACGTCTTTAGCAGTAATAGATTTAATCGATTTCAGAGTACCTTCAACTGGCTCAGCAGCAATAGTTTTACCATATAATAATTTATTAAAAGCTAAATCAGCTGTAGCACCTGCATCAAATTTTTGAGAACTGATGTTTTGGTAGTTTTGAGATTGCATCAATTTAAACTCATCTGCATTAAATTTAGGGCGAAGTAATTTCTCCTCGAACAATCTTAAAGTAGCATCAATATTCTTTTTCAAAGTAATAACTTGAACAGTTGTAACGTCAGAACCAGCACTGAATGAAATAGAACTACCTAATTTTTGCATTTCATTATCAAATGCTTCACTGGTATAATTTTGAGTAGCTTCAGTCATCATATCTGCAGTTAAAGAAGCCAAACCTGTTTTTGAAGGATCACCAACTGCGATATTTCCACCTTTCATTGTAATTAACAATGTTACTACAGGTGATTCTTTTGTTTCAGTTCCAATAACTTTAATTCCATTGTCCCAAGAAGTGGTATAAAAACTAGGAATTTCAGGCGATTTTGCAGCACCGGTAGAAGGTTTTTTGCTTCTATCGAAATTATCTTTTGGAGTAGTATATGATAAACCTTTGTACTCTAATTCAGATTTAGCAACACCAGAACTTGTAACAACTTTGGTTTCTTCTTTTGATACAGCAGCATTGGCCTTTTTAGGGAAAACATTTACCATTACATATTTTTTATCTTTGATGTAAGTTCTAAAAACACGCATGATATCTTCTTTAGTTACTTTTTGGTAACGAGCTAATTCATCACCTATATTGAAGTTTTTCTCCAGTTTAGGATTACCATGAGCCAAATACCACATCATACTTAAAGTACTTGCTCTTGCAGCAACACTCTGCATACCGAAGATTAAATTACCTTCAATACTTCCTTTTGCACGCGCTAAATCATCATCTGAAATACCGTTTTTTTCAAACTCTTCTAGCGTAGAAGCCACCATTTTTTCAACATCCATATCACCATCAATATTTGGTAATGGTAATATAGCCATTGTAAACTCACCTGATAATTCAGAAGCCGGGTGGAAAACCTGAGCCTGGAAAGCTTTTTCAGATTTGATAAAGTTTTTGTAGAAAATTGAGTTATTTCCAGAACCTAAAATGCTTGCCAATAAATCAACAGCAGGCTCATCAGGATGATAGTTTTTTACTGTTGGGTAAACAATATAATATAAAGGTAAAAATACATTATCGCCATAGTTAGCATATTTGTTATCTGGTAAACGAACCGGCTCAATTCTTTGAGCACGTACTTCCGGACCTTTAGGGATTGGGCCAAAGTATTTTTCAGCCATTTTAACAACTTCTGCAGGATTCACATCACCGGCAACAACTAAACAGGCATTATTTGGACCATACCAGCGCATGAAGAAGTTTTTTAAATCTTCTACGTTTACTCTGTCTAAATCTTCCAAATAACCAATAGTTGGCCAGCTGTAAGGATGTCCGTTAGGATATAAAGTAGCATCTTTAATTTCATCTACTTTACCATAAGGAACGTTATCAACGCGCTCTCCTTTTTCATTTTTTACAGTAGCTCTTTGTACTTCAAATTTTTTCTGAGTTACAGAATCCAACAAATAACCCATACGATCAGCTTCTAACCAAAGAGCAGTTTCAAGGTAGTTTGCTGGTAAAGTTTCGAAATAATTGGTACGGTCGCGATTAGTGGTACCATTCATTTGACCTCCCGCACCTTGTACAATTTTAAAATGCTCTTCATCTTTTACGTGCATTGAACCTTGGAACATCATGTGCTCAAAGAAATGCGCAAAACCTGATTTACCAGGAGTTTCTCTTGCAGAACCAACATGGTAAGTTACCTCTACATGCACAATAGGATCTGAATGATCTTCATGAACGATAAGGGTTAAACCGTTTGGTAATTTGTACTTCTCATAAGAGATTTTCATTTCACCCGGATTAGCTGTCACCTTATCAAGCAAAACCGTTTGAGTTGGGTTTGCTTGCGCAGGTACCTGAGCTTTCAGGCTACTTCCTGCCAGCATAAGGGCAGCTGCAGCTGAGAAAAGTGTAATTTTCTTCATGTTATAAAATTGAATAGTTTTCTTGTTTTGTTGATGATTAGTCAGAATTATCTTCGATTCGGTTGATTGAATCAATAATTTTTCGTCTAAAAATCCTTTGCAAAATAGGCACTTTCAGATAATCGCGACAATTTTTTTTTAAATGGACACTCAAATACCTAAACGGATATAATTTTGTGTAAAAGTTCAATTGATTGTGAACAAAGCTTTTTAATTTACCTTTACTTTTAGCAGAAAGGTTTATACTTTCGCAAAGTTGTATCTCTATAAAGAAAAACATAATTAAAATGAAAAAACAGTTCGCACTAATTGTAGGCCTTATTTTGGTGGCAGCATCTTTTCGATTAATCGATCATTTGCCTAATTTTACTCCTGTTGGAGCAATTGCACTTTTTGCTGGTGCCTATATTACAAATAGAATATTGGCATTTATTGTGCCTTTGGCGGCTTTATTATTAAGTGACTTGTATTTGGGATTTTATGGTTGGGAAATGTTGGTTCCTTATATTGGTTTTCTTTTAACTATATTAATGGGATTCAGCCTACAAAACAATAAAAGTGCTGTTAGAGTTGGTTTAACAAGCATTGCAGCTTCAGTAGTTTTTTACGTATTTACGAATTTTGCATTGTTTTATCCTGAAACATTATACCCACATACTTTCGCAGGTATCATTCAATCTTATGTTGCTGGTATACCTTTTTTCAGAAATGCATTGGCCGGAGATTTATTCTATAGCGCTGCATTATTTGGAAGTTTCTATTTAATTACAATAAATATTCCTTCATTCAAAAAGTTGGCTTAATAACCAGAAATTTGAATTAGATTTTCATAATCCTGAAATAAAACGCTTAAATGGGTCACACCTTTTAAGCGTTTTTTATTAATAGCACTTTCAAACCTAAAAGTTCCGGCATTTTTTGAACTGAAGCTCTCTTCCTCAACAATTTCATTTCCATTTAGCCACCTTATTTTTACTATTTTACTTTGTTTTAATCTAAGGCTAATATGCATTTTGCCATTATCTAAAATCTGGGCATCAAGCAAGCTATCCTTTGTAGAACCTAAAAACTTACACATTAAATCAATATCAGGAATTCCCCAGCCCTTTTGTTTAGCTGGTTTGTAGTATTGGTTTGCAGCCAATTTATAAGTATCCCTAATCTCATTTAAACTTCTTCTTGGATATTTTTTCATTAAATAAGCAGCTGTTCCTGCTAAAACCGGTGCAGCATAAGACGTTCCATTGCCCGGATAAATACTTCCATTTTCGGATAAAACAGAAATTCCTTTTCCAAAAGCAACCACATCAGGTTTAATTCTTTTATCCGCAGTTGGTCCAACTGAGCTAAACGACGCTAAATCTCCATCTGAAGCCACAGCACCAACCGATACTACATGTTCTGCATCTGCAGGTGCACTAATTTGCCTCCAAACATCCATTCCTTCGTTGCCGGCACTCACAAAAATCAGGATTCCTTTTGATGCCGCAATCTCCGCAGCTCTGCTAACCACGGTAGTTTGACCGTTTAACTCCTTGTATTTATGTCCCATAGAAGAAACATCATGTTTGGTATAACCCAATGATGAATTGATGATATCAGCACCGGCACTGTCGGCATATTCAGCTGCTTGTAACCAATAATATTCTTCTAATAAAAATTCTGAAACTGCATTTTCAGAACGTAATAAAATATAATCAGCATTTGGAGCTGTGCCCATTAATAAGCCAGGAATTCTTGAAGCTAAACAACTAATTACCGCCAAGCCATGAACGTCATCATCAAAAACCTCTTCCTCCCTTTCAACAAAATCATAAGAACTTACAATTCTCTTTTCTTTAAAAAGATGCTTAAATGCCTGCAAATTATCCATGTTTTTAAAACCGGCATCAATCACTGCAATGCGTATTCCTTCGCCCGGATAAAAATTTCCTTCTTGAAAAAATTTCCCATAATTCAATTGCTTGAATTGAGTAGAGCTTACTCCGAAAAAACTGGTATCCCTTTTATCTTTCTTTTTGAATGATTCTTCAAGCTGACCAATATTTTCTTCAATTGGAGTTTCTGATCTTTCCACTTCTTCTTCCCAGGCAACATATGGGCCTAAATATTCTACCTTATCGACAAAAGGAAATTTTCGAATTGAATCCACATTAAATGATTGTGGAATTTTAGCTAAAAAGCCATTAAACCAACGTGTTTGACCACAATATTCCAAAGGCAATTTCAGCATTTGTGACATATAGCCTGAATCAGGAGGAATATCATTTGCAGATACTGGAACTTTGTATTTTAATCTACGCTCAATGGCCTTTTGAGAAATGTATAAAAAAGGTTGATTTAAAGTTTCTTTATACCTTGGCTTGTCTTTAAATCCAATAAAATAATAGTTACTTTTTTGGGCTGATAAACCCAAATACATCAAACAAAATAAAAGCAATAATGAAGTTCTCATACTTGTAATTCGCAATTAACGAATAAAAACATAGTTGAGAAACCAAAAACTAAGGATATTGACTAATTAGAGTTAATTTTAATGAATATCCGGAAGTTTTATTGCTTTGAGTGCTCAGTTTTGTTGATTCATAATAAACCAAGCCAACATTTTTTGAATAAGCGCTTTTCTCTTTAAGGGTTTCAATAAAGTTTACCTGGTTTGCTTCCTGAACTTCAATTACATTATTAAAAGTGAATCCTGAATAATCTTTCTTTTCAAAAACCGGACTTAATAAGTAATTGATTTTTCCTAAATCATTGTAAACATTTCCATTCCAAATTGCATTTTGTTTTAAAGGAAAAACCAATTTAATTCTTCTTTGATTCTGGTCAATTCTCTCATAAGTTTTTTGCTTCAACTCAGAAAAAGCAGACTCTCTTTGAATCCAGTTATTGGTATCATTTTTAGAAACCAATCTTTCTATTGTCTGTATTTTTTCATTATTCTGATTAATTAAATAACCTGAATAAACTTCTTTTAGATAATAGTTAAAAGTATCAATTGTTCCTTTATTATCATCAAAAGCAATAGAATCAAATTTGTAAATATTAACAGTACCGGAATCTAATACCAAATAATCATAACCAAAATTCTCTGTTATAGAGTTGTCCTTTTTGCATGATGAAATGAAACCGCTGCCAGTAATTATCAATAAATAAAACAGCTTATGTATATGCGATTTTTTCAACTTATAAATCAAAACTAGATTGAATCCAACCACCACCAATTACGTCATTTCCATCATAAAAAACAGCAGATTGTCCCGGTGCGATTCCTTTTACATTACTATAGAAATTCACCATCATTCTGTTTTCATGTTGTTCAATTAACGAGAATGTACCGGCATCCTTATATCTAACTTTGGTTAAGGCTTCAAATGGCTTTTCAATAGATTCAAATTTTTGCAAATTCAAATTTCTAACCCACATACCTTTTCTTTGTAATTCTTCTTCCCGACCAAGTACAACTGTATTGGTATCTGGCTGAATTTCCAAAACGAACATAGGTTCGCCTAGAGCTATTTCTAAGCCTTTTCTTTGACCAACGGTATAAAACGGGTAACCTTTGTGTTTACCAAGAATTTTACCATCACGGGTAACAAAATTTCCGCCATCCACTCTTTCTTCAAGCCCATCTACCCTTCTTTTTAGAAAACTACGATAATCGTTATCAGGAACAAAACAAATTTCATAACTTTCGCTCTTTTTTGCCAATTCGGTAAAGCCACGATCTATTGCCATTTGTTTAATATCAGATTTATGGAAACCACCTAAAGGAAAACGTGTTCTGGCTAAACTTTCCTGACTCAATCCCCAAAGTACATAAGACTGGTCTTTGTGTTCATCTAATCCTTTTGAAATAACATATCGATTGTTCTCATTTCTGATTTGGGCATAATGTCCGGTAGCTATAATCTCACAATCGAGTTGATTGGCTCTTTTTAAAAGTGCTTCCCATTTGATATGCGTATTACATAAAACGCAAGGATTTGGCGTTCTGCCAGCTAAGTATTCTTCAACAAAATTATCGATAACATAATCACCAAATTCATCTCGAATATCAAGAATCATGTGATGAATACCGTATTGTACAGAAATACTTCTTGCATCATTGATTGAATCTAAACTGCAGCAACCTGTCTCCTTTTTACTTCCGCCACTATTTTGGTAATCCCATGTTTTCATGGTGATTCCAACCACCTCGTAGCCTTCTTCTCTTAACATGACAGCCGCAACGGTACTGTCGATACCGCCACTCATGGCTACCAATATTTTTCCGTGTTTGCTCATTTGACTGCAAATATCTAACTATTTAGATTAAATCTTAATAATAATAGAAATTTAGAATGTCATGTTTAAAGATTTAATAAAAATTAACAACAATTGCCATGCTATTCTGTGTACGCTATAAAATAGAGGAAGTTAAAATTAGATTAGACAGTATTTATCCATGTATAATCTATAAGTAGATTTAGCATGTGAGCTTATTCAGTCGGAAACTTCGACATATCCATAAAGAATATTTCCCAGGTATGACCATCAAAATCTTCAATGGTTCTTTGAAACATAAAGCCATAATCTCTTGCTTCATTAGGCTCTATCCCTCCTGCTTTTAGTCCGTTTCCCATCATGTTGTTTACGTCATCAATGTTTCCAAGCGATAATGAATACAAACCAGCAATTTTCAATTTAGTATCTGCAATTTCTTTGCTTGTAAATCCTGAAAATTTCTCATGAGATAGAATCATTAAAAAAATATTTTCACTCCAAACCATACATTTTCCTGAATCATCAGAGAATTGAGGATTGTTAGTAAAACCAAGTGCTGTATAAAAATCCATTGATTTTTGAACATCAATTACTGCTAAATTGATAAAGATTTGTTTTGACATAATGATTTTTTGTATTTGTAATTATAGTGGATTTAATTTTATTTTCTAAAACATAAAAGCCAATCAAAACATTTACATTATTCTATATTTTTCCGGTTTTTCCTTTGTTCTAAAAATCATTTTCCTTGCTTCCAAATCCAGCTTTACAATTTCTCCATACCATTGCACACCGCCTACAAATTCATGATGAATTCTTTTGTAAAGTTCCTCCATTAAATCTGTATGAGTGAATTCATTTTCTGAAAGAATAGCTAGAATATGTTGTTTGATATATTGGTACTTTTCAGCATCAATTTTCTTATTGGTTTTCCCTGGAATTGGATGTAATGTTTCAAATTTTTCTTGCTTCATGTATAGACATTTTTAAGATGTTGCAGTCAAAATCATTTACAGATTTTTTAGTGGTGCAAATCATAAATTATGCAATTAATTAAACTAATTAACTATTTGTTTCATCTCAATCACATCAACCTTATACGCTTCAAGTTTGCAGTCATAAAGCGGACTTACAGCCGCATCAAGCTTATATTTATACACAATTCCTTTTACTTCAAATTCGCTATTAAGATAGGTCTTGTTTTTGCGCAATTCTTCCAGTTTTTTAATGTTTTTCCATCTCAATGTAACCATGTTCTTTTCTAAGAAAAAAAAGTTTTTGCCTTTAACTTTAATCACTTCAAAATCTATGTTCTCATTGGCACAATCTATAAATTTATGCCAGCAATAAAATGTGACTTCTTCCTCATAATGTTGGTTTGATTTCCAATTTGCAAAAAGGTAAAATGAAAACAAAATAACTCCACAAATTGCAATAAATCCCAAAGAATATCTTAAAAGTTTTAAAAGCGATTTTATGATTTTTTTTAACATCAACTTATAAAATAGATTCAAATAATATTGAATATGAAGTTATATGTTATGGAGTAGAATTTCAAATTTGAATGGTATTCCTACTGATTCAAAATAAGTTTTAAATAAGCTAAAATACTCTTGAAAACTAAGGTTTATCGAAATTTTAAAAGAACCTAAATAATTAGTGATTTAGATTTAATTCGGCTGCGTTCTCAAAGTAAATATAACTTGAGTACCCTTTTCTGCCTGACTTTCTATTCTGAAAAATCCACCATTGAACTCCACATATTCCTTACACAACATTAAACCCAAACCTGTTCCTTTTTCATTTTTGGTACCATAAGAAGTATAAATCTCACCTTCTTCCAGTACCTTTTTAATAATATTAGCTGGCATTCCAACTC
>JBIPMI010000224.1:0-5186 GCA_044369215.1 Bacteroidia bacterium
AATGCAATTAATATTGGGTACAAAAAAGCTAAAGGTGAAATTATTGCCTATTTAAATGCAGATGACTTACTTGAGCCCTGGGCAGTTGAAACAATTATTAGAGTTTTTGAAGTAAATAAAGAATTTGCCATAATTTATGGAAAATGTAAAACCATAGACGAAAACAACAATCTTATAAAAGAGGCAGAAGGTCACCAACTTAGATTTGATGGATTACTTGCCGAAGGAATGTTACCTGGTATGTATCAACCTGCTTGTTTTTTTAATAAAACATACCTTGACCCTGAATTTATGGTTGATGAAACTTACAAAAATGCCTTTGATTATGAATTGATTCTAAATCTATCATCACAAAAAACCATTCTATTTGTAAATAAAGATATTGCTGCATATAGAATCCATAATAACAGTAAGTCGAATCTCAATAAAATAGAAGCTTACAAAGAAAAACTGAGCATTCAGGAAAAATATGGCAAGTCAGATTTTTTTAAATGGAAATGGAAAAGATTAAAATTAGCAGTTGCAGAGAAAACAGGTAAAATTGCTAACGGGAAGGCAGCACTCTAGAGGCCTTTATGAATCTTTTTTTGTAGTAATCGGTTTCCAAATTATCAATCCGAACACCGGAACTTGTACTTGAATGAATAAATCTAACAGGTTCTCCTTTTTCAGAAATTACAATTCCAACGTGCCCAATTCGCTTGCTTCTGCGACTTCGGCTTCTGAAAAACAACAAATCGCCCTTTTGAATTTGTTTTTTAGGAACCTCAAAGCCTAATAAACTTTGACCTGCAGATGTATGAGGTAATTTAATTCCGAAATGCTTAAAAACCACCAAAGTAAACCCGCTGCAATCAAAACCTTTTTCGGTAGTTCCACCCCTTTTATATCTATCACCAATATACATAGAGGCAATATTTATCAGACTATCCGTTAATAATTTTCCACTGAGTGGCTTATTTTCAGCAGGTTCAATTGCGGTAGTATCTAAATGTATCAGGAACAACTGAAGAACAGTGTCCTGCTTTATGCGCTGAATTTCAGACCTTTGAGGAAAACTCAAAAGTGGGAACAATAGAATTATATGTAATAATATGGCTTTCAAAAGAGGTAAAAATATTTCATTTCCATCAAAATAAATAGCTTATAATTGCAGTTTCCTAAATATGAGGTATTTCAGTTTCATAATTATTTCACTTTCTTTAGTATTTGGTGCTTGTTCAAACAAGTATCAAAAAACTTTAAAAAGTAACGACAATCGAGCAAAACTCGAAATGGCCGATTACTATTTTAAAAAGAAAGATTTTATTCGTGCAATAAGTTTATATGAACAGATTGAGGATGCATTTTATGGCACACCAACAGCTGAGCATATTTTATATAATAGCGCGGCCTGTAGCTTTGGATTAAAACAATATGCAGTAGCCGGTTTTCAATATAAAACCTATTTTGAAAATAATGCTACAAATGAGAAAGCTGAAGAAGCTTTATATATGAACGCATATTGTGCTTTTTTAGAATCTCAGGAACCAGAACTAGACCAAACAGATACTTATAAGGCCATTGAAACATTCAAAATCTTTCTTAATATTTTCCCGGAAAGTAAATATGTTCCTGAATGTAATACCTTTTTAGACCAATTAAGATCTAAACTAAGTCACAAAGCCTATCGAAATGCAAAATTGTATTTTGATATGGGAGAATATAAAAGTTCAATTGTTGCTTTAGAAAACCTGGTTAAAGAATTCCCTGAAATTCCTCAAAAAGAAGAAGTAGACTATTTAATCATAAAATCTCATTATCTTCTGGCCGTGAATAGTATTCCTGAAAAACAAAAAGAAAGATTTGAAAATGCAATGAAAGCTTTTGAAAGTTTTAAAGAACAATATACTGAAGGTAATAAATATATGTCTGATGCATCGGAGCTGAACGAAAAAGCGAAAAGTGCATCAAAAAGACTTAATAAAACATCCATCATTAACTAAAACAATTAAAAAATAATCAATATGGCAATCAATTATCAAAACGTACCTTCTACTACTATCCCTCGTGATTTTCGTAAGTTGGAAAAAGAAACTAAAAACTTGTATGAAAGTATTGCAATAATTTCTAAAAGAGCTAATCAAATTTCTGCTCAAATGAAAGAAGAATTGCACGCTAAATTGAATGAATTTAATAATGATAGCGATACTTTAGAAGAGGTTTTTGAAAACAGAGAACAAATCGAAATCAGCATGCATTATGAAAGATTACCTAAAGCAACTTTAATTGCTACAGAAGAATTTCTAGCTGATAAAGTTTATTTCAGAAATCCTGAAAAAGAAAAACGTTTCGCTGAAGGATTCAATATTTAATTCTTCCATGTTGGAAGGCAAACACATACTTCTAGGAATAAGCGGGAGCATTGCAGCATATAAATGTGCTGCTTTGACCCGCTTATTTGTTAAAGCAGGTGCTGAAGTTAAAATTATTATGACTTCTGCCGCAACTGAATTTATTACACCACTAACACTTTCAACTTTAAGTAAAAATCCTGTTCATTCTAGTTTTGTAAAAAACGAACAGGGTGAATGGACAAACCATGTTGATTTAGCTTTATGGGCAGATGTATTTATAATTGCACCAGCTTCAGCAAATACATTAGCTAAAATGGCAAATGGCATTTGCGACAACCTGCTTTTAGCAACTTATCTTTCTGCAAAATGTCAGGTTTGGTTCGCCCCTGCTATGGACTTAGATATGTATTTACATCCTGCAACAAAATCTAATATTCAAAAATTGAAGGATTTTGGAAACGTTATGATAGATGCAGAAGTTGGAGAATTAGCAAGTGGTTTATATGGCAACGGAAGAATGGCTGAACCTGAAAAGATTTTTGATAAAATTTCCAATTTCTTCAATCAGGATTTGAAGTTCAAAAATAAAACGGTATTAATTTCAGCTGGTCCAACTTATGAGGCTATTGATCCTGTAAGGTTCATAGGAAACCACTCTAGTGGAAAAATGGGATTTGCATTGGCAGAAGAATTTGCCAATCAAGGTGCAAATGTTATACTTGTTTCTGGTCCAAGTAAAGAAAAGTTAAATCACAGTAAAATTCAGAGAATAAATGTTCAGTCCGCTGAACAAATGTTTCAAGAGATTACAAGCAGGTTTAAAGAATCTGATATTGCAATCATGAGCGCAGCAGTTGCAGATTATACTCCTGTCTTAAAAAGTGATATAAAAATCAAAAAACAGGAAGAAACATTTACAATCGAACTTACCAAAACTAAGGATATCCTTAAGCATTTGGGTACAATCAAAGAAAAACAGATTTTGGTTGGATTTGCCTTAGAAACCAATAATGAGGAAGAAAATGCTTTAAAGAAATTACATTCTAAAAACCTGGATTTTATAGTATTAAACTCTCTACAGCATGAAGGTGCAGGTTTTGGACATTTAACAAATAGAATTAGTATTTTAAAAAAATCCGGTAAAAAATTAGACTTCCCTTTGAAAACAAAAGAAGAAGTTGCAAAAGATATCGTTGAACAGGTTAAAGAAATTTTGAATGACTAAATATATAATAACTGTATTCTGTTTTTTATTCAATTTCTATAATTCATTCTCACAAGATTTGAATTGTAGAATAAAGATAAATGATGTCCAAGTACAAATTGCCGATAAATCTATATTCAGAGCCTTAGAACAACGACTAACAGAGTTTATGAATAATACGAAGTGGTCTGGTGAGAATGTACAACAATTTGAGAGGGTTGATATGAATATTGAAATCATTTTATCTTCATACGACCAGGCTACATATGAATATAATGCCTCTGCAATTGTACAAAGCAGAAGACCAATTTTTGGATCAACATATTCTTCTACTTTACTCAGTTTTAATGATGAAAATTTCGATTTTAAATTTCAGGATCAGGACCGTTTGGAATTCCAGGATGGAAATCACTTAAGTGATATTTCATCATTAATGGCCTTTTATGCTTATTATGCACTGGGACTGGATTTTGATTCATTTGGAGAGGAAGGGGGAACCGCACTATTTAATAAGGCCTTTCAAATTGCCAATGTTGCACAGCAAAGTAGCACCAGAGCCGGTTGGAAACCATTTGAAAGAACTATCAGAACAAGATATAATCTAGTTGATAATATACTGAATGAAAGATTCAGACCATTAAGAAAAGCTTATTATATTTATCATAGAAAAGGTTTAGATCAATTTGTAAAAGACCCTGTTTCCGCAAGAAAACAAATTTTCGCTTCACTAAATGAAGTTAAAAAGGTTTTTAAAATTGCGCCTAATACCGTTATGCTATTGGTATTTTTCGAAGCAAAAAGTGATGAGTTAATTAATATCTACAAAGGCGCTGATGAAATTGAAAAACCAAAAGCCATTGAAATATTAAGTGAAATCAATATTTCAAATTTAAGTAAATACGAAAAAATTAGGGGCTCCTAATTTTATCGGAATATAAACTTCAATTTTCAATTCTTTTTTTAGGAATTTCTGCTTAAATCGCAATATATTTATTCTTATGTCAGATTTAAGCCATGGCCACAGCGAAAAACATTTTAGTGGCAGTGAAATTGTTAGAGATATCGTTATTGGAATGAGTGATGGACTCACTGTTCCTTTTGCGCTTGCTGCCGGATTAACCGGTGCAGCTCAAGGCAATGCCGTTATTGTTACTGCGGGTTTGGCTGAAATCATTGCAGGTTCAATTGCAATGGGATTAGGTGGATACTTAGCCGGGAAAACAGAAATCGACCATTACGATTCGGAACTTAAAAGAGAATATTATGAAGTAGACCACTATCCTGAAAAAGAAAAAGAAGAAGTCAGAGAGGTTTTTGAAGATTATGGATTAAGTCCGGATTCCCAAATAAAAATTGTTGATGAATTAGCTAAGGACAAAGATAAGTGGGTAAAGTTTATGATGAGATTTGAATTGGGATTAGAAAAACCAGATATCAATCGTGCTCGTCAAAGCGCTTTAACAATTGGAATATCTTATATCATTGGAGGGATTGTTCCATTGAGTTCTTACTTTTCAGTCTTTACTGATAAACCACAGGATGGATTCTTTTACTCATGCATTGTTACAGCAATTACCTTATTTATTTTCGGATACTTTAAAACAAAAATAATTGGACAACCTCCTTTAATGGGCGCAATTAAAATT
>JBIPMI010000225.1:0-5185 GCA_044369215.1 Bacteroidia bacterium
GGACCTTTGGTCCGCGTTGGCAGTGGTTTGGGCTTGGTTTTCTTTACTTATTATTTTCTATAATCATGTCATCCCTTCAGGATTTAAAAAATCTCAAGAAAAATTATATTTCTTATTCTAATCAATTTTTTAAGGTTGATTCTGATTATTTCGAGCAATTATCTGCATTATAGCCTTTGAATATTGGTAAAACTAGTTATAGGTAAAGAAGCGGATATTCGTAATAAATTATTATCAAATAATACACAAACAATCTAACTTCATGAGTAAATCGAAATAGAATCTATTTCTTAAATATTTTTTGTCTGATTAGATCCTTTAGAGTGTCTAATTCCAAAACATATAAACCTGGTTCTAAATCAGCACAATCTATGGTTTCAATTTGACTCCCATTTAAGGTTCCATTTTTCAATTTTTTCCCATTAACTGAATAAATTCTATATGATATTATGGAATTTTCTTTGTTTATAAACTGGAAACTTTCATTGAATGGATTTGGGAAAATTTGAATACTTTCATCAATTTTTTTATCATTTAGAATTTTGATTGTTTTACTAAAATCAAATTTTCCATCATAATCAACTTGTTTTAATCTATAGAATAAAACCAATTCATCAGCCGACAAGTCGTCTAAGTAATCATTATAACTATAGGTAGAAGTTTGATTAGTTGTTCCTCTTCCCTTTAAAACATGAATAGTTTTCCAATCAAAGTCATCTTCAAATTTTCTTTGAATTTCGAAATGACTATTGTTAATTTCAGAGGCTGTTTTCCAATTTAAAAGTACTTCATTTGAATTGATTTTTTTAGCTACAAAACTTAACCAATTTACGGGTAATGATACCATGTTACCATAGAGAACTTGCGAATTTAAATATGCAGTTGTTGAGTTATTTCCATTGAATTCAATAACAGCAAAATGATAGTTTGAAGACAAAAGTAAGTTTGTAATATTTACAGAATTGGCTGTTCCATTATAAACAATATAATTACCTGTTCCAAGTAAAGCACCCATACCGAAGGAAGAATTTGCAGTGTATTCTAAACCATTAATAGGAAGTGAATCTACCAAAGACCCTTGTTTAGCAATTACAATGCATCTTTGTCCATTTCCTCTTGTCCATGTTAATGTTGCGCTATTTGCAGTTACATTGCTAAATTGAAGATTTGTTGGACCTTGATTTGGAACGCATGAAATCGTGTTGATAATGTTTGGCCAGTTTTTCGAAATACTTACTGGATTAGTAGTTCGAATTTGAACATAATAAGCTCTATTTGTAGGTAAATTATTAGGTAAGTTAATGTTAAAAACGCCTGAAACCGATGAATTTTGGCTTGACAAAACAATAGGAGTTTTATTAGGTAAAAGTGTATCAACTAATTCTAAAATAAATTGATTACCTGCTCTATAAGGATTACTTACTGAATAATTGACTATGAGATTATTTCCTTTACAAACAGTTCCGGTTCCTGAAACAGTATTAATAGTAACTGAAGTATCAAAGCCATAAACTACAGCTAAGTTAGAAACTGGTAATCCATTTAAACTACTAAATATTCCACCAATAATTACCATATTCCCTACACATAAAATTTGTCTAACACTAGCTGTATTTGGTGCTGGATTAAAAAAGACAGGATACCATGAATTTGGTATACCACTTGTTGATGAAATTGATCCACACTTATCTCTTGCTTGTCCTCCAATTGTTGTGAAGCCTCCTCCTAAATATATATTTCCAGCTGCAGAAACATCAAAGGTAAAAACACTTCCATTTATAGAAGGTGAAAAAGAAGTAGGTAAATAACTTGAAGAATCAAGTTGGGCAAAATAAGGCTTCGACAATCCATTAATCAATGTAAATCCTCCAGCAACATAAAGTTGATTTTTGTTAAGTAAGTACTTGTTAACAGTAGAGTTTACTGTTGGAGTTCCAATAATTCTTGTAAAACTTGGTAACTGAAATGCTGCAGAATTTGGTGCACTCACACTTGCTATTGTAGTAAAACCTCCACCTATTAAAATTTTACTTGGAGAACTTGGATAGTATGTTAAAGGCCAACCACTAAAATTAGGATTGATGGTAGTTGAAGTAAAAGAAGGATAATTAAAGATTGCCAAACGATTTCTTGCCGCCCCACCAATATTGGTAAATTGGCCCGCTATATATAAATATCCTTGGTGTACATAAGTAGAATAAATTATACCATTAGGACTAGGATAGAATGGCAAAACTGTTTGGTTTTGTATATCAATAACCCCAAAATACTGACGTGAAGAGTCTCCAATTTTAGTAAATGTACCTCCTAAAAACAAGTTGTTATCGAACCAACTAATGTTAAAAACACTTTGACTACCAGAAGCATTAGAAGCTCCCAAATTAAAATCCAATATTGCACCATTACTACTTAAAAAAGCACCTAGATTAGACCTTGCTTTTCCTCCTAATACTTTGAATTTACCACCACAATACATTTTATTAAGATGCATTGAAAGTGTAAAAACAGATAAATCAGGATCGTTTACAAAACTTGTTAAAGCACTATTTGATACTTGAAATGATGCTAAATTTTTCCGGATAATTCTACCATTAATTTCATATGTAAAACCACCTCCAACAATAATTTCGTTATTGTATTTTAATAATGAATTTACAGATGAGCCTGATGAAGATAAACCAGCATCAAAACTTGTTGCAAGAGCTGTACTTCTTGATATAGCAGCTAAAAGTGCTCTTGGTTGTCCGCCAATTGCTGAAAATGTTCCACCTGCATAAAGTATATTTCCATCAACTAATAAACTGTTTACTTCATTGTTTGAAGAAGGATTCCAAAAAGGTTGAATCCTAGCTGTTCTAAAATTTATGGCAGCAATTTTGTGTGCCACTACAGAGCTAGATACAAAAGGGCTTAAAGTACTACAAGTAAAAAAGTTTCCACCAACATAAAGAATAGAATCGCCACTAAAGGATATTGCTTTAACGTAATTATCAAAACTGAATAGATAATTATTTAATGAACCAAATCTGTCAAAACAAGCTTAACGTCCCCTACTTGCTGAACTAACCTCAGTAAAATAACCACCAATCCAAATAAATGAATCCTTTACATTACACATGGCTTCAACACGTCCATTGGTGCCAGGATTCCAACTTAACAATGCTCCAGTTTTGGTATTAAAAGCAGCAAGATTTGTTCGTTCAAAACCTCCAAGACTTGTAAAATAACCACCAACAAATAACCTTGAACCAAAAAGAGAAATGGTATTAGCATAAGCGTTTGTTCTTAGAGGCCAAGACAATGATGTGAAATTTTTCAAATTGATTGAATGAAAATAATTTGAAAAATTCCCACTTATATAAAGCGTTGAATCCAATGGGTCTATTTCTATACAGGTTACAAAACCATTGATTATAAGCAAACTGAATTTTAAATAGTATAATCGAGAAAAATTAAAAGCATGAGCCATCATCATACCCTTGAAGATAAAACTTGTTTAAACTGTGGAAACATAGTTGAAGATGGATTTTGTGGGGATTTGGGAAGCTTGTAAGAGCCTGCAAAGAATTTCACTAAATCTCTTTTTTGTTTCTGCTATTATTTGCTTTGGTGATCATGTAATTCCATAGAAAACAAGGCTAGATTTGTTTTGATCATGGCATATTTACCTTACATTTCTTTTCTTTCTTGTTGCTGAGTTTGAGTATAAATAAAATGTTTTTTACTTTGATACTCGTTGGCTTATTGATAATTATACTATTGAATCTGAATTAGGATTTTTTAGTTCCCAGCGAGTGACTTCCACTGTTTTGTTTTTAATTTGAAATCCACATTTTTTGAGTACAGCCTGTGAAGCAAATCCATCATGGAGTGTATCAGCAATGACGGCTTTTACCTGATTGTTTTTAAAAATCCAATCACATAAAATTTGAGTAGCCATTGTTGCATAGGAATTTCCTTCATAACGAACATTTACAAAATATCCCAACATCACTTCTCCATGTTCATCAGGTAATCCGTTGATTCCAATACCACCAATAGCTACATGAATATTGGTATCAATAATGAGCCAATGCGTAAACCACTCAAATTGTGCTTCATTTTGCTGAACCTGAGGGATGAGATATTCTTTTAATGCCATATCAAATTCCTGCATAAATTCAGGTCCCGCGCTTAAATCAAATGGAATTGCATTTAGATTTAATTTCTTTTCAAGGTAATCTCTTCCATTCAGTAGCCACTTCAACTCTTGAAGGTTTAATGGCTTAAGTTTGATATGATGGTAGATAATCGGTTCCATTTCTTGACAAATTATTTAATAAAATAACTTAACTAATCAATTAAATTTTTTTATTCTTATTGACATATACTAAAAAGGAAAAAGGATTCTGCTAAAACAAAATCCTTTTTCGCAAATCGCAATTTTACTCTATAATGTACCTCTTCTGGCTTGTTCTGCTTCGATTGATTCAAACAATGCCTGGAAATTTCCTTTACCGAATGATTTAGCTCCTTTTCTTTGAATGATTTCAAAAAACAAGGTTGGTCTGTCTTCAACAGGTTTGGTGAAGATTTGAAGTAAGTAACCTTCTTCATCCCTATCAACCATGATTCCCCATTTTTTCAATTCCTCCAAATCTTCTGCAATCACTCCTACTCTATCTGCAACGGTATCGTAATAGGTTCCGGGAACATACAAAAATTCAACTCCACGTCTGCGCATTTCAGAAATAGTAAATACGATATCATCAGTGGCTACAGCAATGTGTTGGCAACCCGGACCTCTATAAAAATCAAGGTATTCTTCAACCTGTGATTTCTTTTTACCAATGGCAGGTTCATTAATTGGGAACTTGATATATCCATTTCCGTTGGACATTACCTTACTCATTAATGCAGTGTATTCAGTAGAAATATCTTTATCGTCGAAAGTCACCAAATTGGCAAAGCCCATGATATTGCCATAAAAATCAGCCCATTTGTTCATAGAGCCCAATTCTACATTTCCAACCATATGGTCGATGTATTTCAAACCACATGTTCCGGGATCATAACCTAAATCTAATTTTTCATAACCTGGAAGGAAAGTCCCTTTATAATCTTTTCTTTCAATAAATACATGCACAGTATCACCGTAAGTATGAATACCACTCATTTTAACAGTACCATCTTCATCACTAACAGC
>JBIPMI010000018.1:0-16384 GCA_044369215.1 Bacteroidia bacterium
GAGCAACTAAGTATAAAGCATCAGAAGTAATTTTTTGATAAACGTCGATTTCTCCTGTAAGTTTAGAGTTAAAGAATCCGAATTCCAATCCTAAATTTCTTTGTTCAGTAGTTTCCCATTTCAAGTTCGGGTCGATAATTTGATCAGGAATTGCACCCGGAGCAATATTAGCACCAAATGCTGCTGATAAACCAGTTCCAAATTGCGTTACAAACTGTCCCGGAGAGATATTGTCGTTTCCAATTAAACCCCAGCTGGCTCTAGCTTTCAAAGTATTAAAGATATTTTGATTGGCCATGAATTTTTCCTTATCAATTACCCATCCTAATCCTAAAGAAGGAAATGTTCCCCATCTGTTTTGTACAGGGAATTTAGAGGCGCCGTCTCTTCTAAGGGTAGCATTTACAAGGTATTTGCCATCATAAGTATAAATACCTCTGGCAAAGTAAGATTCTCTTCTTCCATAAATGGCTTGATTACCGCTATTTAAAATAATAGAGGTTGGGTCCCCAAAGCTAAAATCCCAGTATTGTTCTTGTGCCGGAATGTCTTTTTTTGAACCACTCATCCATTTTCCATCTTGTCTCTCCGCAGTGTGACCTAAACTTACATTTACATCATGTTTGCCTTTAAAAGTTTCGGTATAATTAAAATAGTTATCCCAAACCCAACGGTAGTTATCAGAACGATAAAGATTCAATTGACTTCTGTCGTTTCTTTGAGCAATGGTTACGAAGTAAACAGGAGAGTAATTTCTACTATTATTAAAACCTCCATCAATACCAAAAGAAGATTTGAATGAAACATTTTTCCAGATTTTGTATTCACCCCAAACAGTACCTTGTAAACGATGACCCCATGATTGATCGTTTGTGGTTTCAAGTTTTGCTAAAGGATTTCCAACATTACTTGTTGTAGTAGAGCCATATGAACCATCAGGATTTTTAGCATTATAAATTGGAGCAGCATTATAAGCATCAGTAAATAAACTGAAGGGTTTGTTGTTGCCAAAATTGTAAGCGTATGAAATGGTGTTTCCTACTTTTAATTTATTGGTAATATTAACATCATTATTCGCTCTTATTGAAATACGTTGGTAATCGTTTCCTTTTAAGATTCCTTCCTCTTTAAAATATCCTATTGAGAAGAAGTAAGTATTTTTATCACCACCACCATTCATAGAAATACTATGACTTTGGATTGTACCTAAACGGGTAATTTCATCCATCCAATCGGCAGAACCTGTTATATCTGTTGGTTTGATAGCTTGTGTTCCTGCAGCCTCATTTGAATAAACAGCAAATAAGTTTGGTCCGGCCATATCAACTTTATTTACCAATCTTTTAATACCGGTATAAGCATCATAGTTAACTTGTAATTTACCTTTTGTACCACTTTTGGTCGTAACTAAAATTACACCATTCGAGCCACGAACACCGTAAATTGCGGTAGCTGCCGCATCTTTTAATACATCAATTGATAAGATATCAGTTGTATTAATATTAGATATATCATCAGTTAGAATTCCATCAACTACATAAAGTGGATCAACACCACCTAAAATAGAACCGGTTCCTCTAATTCTAACATTGGGTTTTCCGCCTGGTTCTCCAGGAGCAATAATTTGTACCCCGGCAGCTTTACCCTGAATAGCTTGCGTTGCAGTTAAAGAAGGAAGTGTTGCAATTTCTTTAGCCTGAATTCTTGAACTAACTCCTGTTAATTCT
This sequence comes from Bacteroidia bacterium, assembly GCA_044369215.1. Classification (GTDB taxonomy): domain Bacteria; phylum Bacteroidota; class Bacteroidia; order UKL13-3; family UKL13-3; genus CAISCU01. The sequence continues at coordinate 1,728 of JBIPMI010000018.1, forward strand.
TTTCTTTTTGCAGTTCCATAGCCAATTACAACAATATCATTTAATGTTGTATTTGATTCTATTAAGCTAAAATTGATGACAGTTCTTCCATCAATTTTCACTTCTTCCGATTTGTATCCTATATAAGAAAAAACAAGGATATTTGATTCACCAGAATTGTATGATAATTTGTAGTTTCCTTTAGCGTCGGTAGCGGTTTCTTTTTTGGTGCCTTTTAAAGTAACTCTAACTCCGATTAAGTCTGAGCCGTCTTTGGCATCCGACACTTTTCCTGTGATTTCCATTTGTTGAGCAAGCATTGCAAACGAGCTCATCATGAAAACCAACATTGTAAGTAGTTTTCTGTGCATATATGATTTTTTTATTGGTGGTGGTCATATGTTTTGCTTTTAACTTTTTAATAAATGTACATGCCTGGTTTAGGTGCATGTTTTTTATACTTTTATTAAAGTGTTAAAGTGTATGAATTACACTAAGGTATAATTTTGATACAAAAATACAATTCAATTTTTTTTGGGATTTGTTATTTTATTTTTAAAAAATTGTAAATCAATTAATTGTAAGATATTTTCTTAGTGTAAAACTTACACTTAAGTACAAAAAAGGTCTAAAAAATAGCTGTTATTATCTCTTTATTTAAAAATCAAATCATTTTTCATGTTAAATTAAGTGTAAATTTTGGTTTGAATTATTTTATAACAATAGCAATGATTTCAATTTATATAAAGTCGATTTATCATAATAATAAAAAGACTAATTTCAAGATGATTTTTTTATTGATTTATTTCATAAGGCATAATTTCAGAATAACTTAACTTGTGCCCTTAATTTTTGCTTTATGCCACAGTGGGTTGAACAAATATTTCTGCCTCAGGAGCATCCTGGAATTGCAGCTTCAATGGTCTTGATTTTTATGGTTTTATTTCTTGGTATTTTCATGGGAAAATTAAAAATCATGAAGGTGTCTTTAGGAATTTCAGGAATTGTTTTTGTAGGCATATTAAGTGGACATTTGGGTTATAGGGTTCATGCTGAAACCCAGGAATTTCTCAGGGATTTTGGTTTGATATTATTTGTATATGCTATTGGAATGCAGGTTGGGCCATCATTTTTTAGTCGATTAAAACAAGATGGTTTATTATATAATTCTTTGGCTATTGGAACAGTTTTATTAGGTGCTTTAGTAACCTATTTATTATTTGTTTTTACTGGAAGTGGCATGGATAATATGATTGGTATGATGGCGGGTGCTGTTACCAATACGCCTAGTTTGGGTGCGGCAAAAGCGGCTTTAAAAGATATTGCAATACAGGCTCCGGATAAAATCTGGAACGATCCAACCAATGCATATGCAATCACTTATCCATTTGGAATTATCGGTATTATTTTAGTGATGATTTTTGCAAAGCATTTATTCAAAATTGATGTCAAAAATGAAATCACTTTATTTAATGAACAAATCAAAAAGAAACATCCCGCTCCTGAAGTTAAAAAATGTAGGTTAACCAATTCTGCTTATTTTGGAAAGACATTAAAGGATGCAATTGGTGACAATAAAGTTATCGTTTCAAGAATCAAACATTCAGGTTCAACTGTTGTGCAATCACCAAACAGTGAATATATTTTAAAGGAAAGAGATGTGCTGATGTTGGTTGGTTTGCCAAAGGATTTAGATGAAATGATTAATTTATTAGGTTACCAATCAAGTGATAATTTTATTGAATCCCAGGATTTTACTTTAACTAAATCTTTTATTGTTACAAGGTCGGAGGTGATTAATCAAACAATTGGTCAACTTAATTTTTTGGGAGTATTTAATTCAAAGGTTACACGTGTATATAGAACTGGTTTGGAATTATTAGCAAATGATGAATTGGTTTTACATTACGGAGATAAACTAAGGGTAGTAGGTGCAGAAACAGATTTAGTTCAAATAGAAAAATTGGTAGGAAATTCTGAAAGGCGATTGCAAGAGCCTCAGCTACTCTCAATTTTTTTGGGAATTATTCTTGGAGTTTTTGTTGGTTCAATTCCTTTTTTCCTGCCTGGATTAGCGGTTCCTGTAAAACTAGGAATGGCTGCAGGACCTTTATTAGTTGCAATTTTAATGAGCAGGTTTGGAGGAATTTCAAGTTTACATTCCTACTTACAACAAAGTGCATTATTGTTTATGAAAGACTTTGGAATCAGTTTGTTTTTTGCTTCTATAGGAATTCATGCAGGAGAAACCTTTTATCATACATTTATAACCTATAATGGTTGGGTATGGGTTTTATATGGTTTGATCATAACCATTACTCCAATTTTAGTTATGTTGATAATTGCGAGGTATGTTTTTAGATTGAATTTTATGCCATTATTGGGATTAATAGCAGGTTCATATACCGATCCGGCTGCTTTGGATTTTAGTACCAATTATTATAAATCAGATTTGCCTTTACAAGCGTATGCAACTGTTTATCCTTTAGTAACAATTACAAGGATTGTTATAGCTCAAATATTGGTATTGTATTTTGCACTTTCATAAAGAAAAGAGCATAAAAAAAGCTGCAAGTTTATTTGCAGCTTTTTGGTTTTTATTGAATCTACAAAAATGGAATTTTTACCACCTTTGCTTTGATTTGTTTGTCTCTTATTTCAATATAGATTTCTGAATCAACTTTTGAGAATTCCGTACTCACATAACCCATACCAATTGCTTTGTTTAAAGAAGGTGATTGAGTTCCTGAAGTTACTTCTCCAATAACATTGCCATTCGCATCTTTAATTGGATAATATTGTCTAGGAATTCCTCTGTCAATCATCTCGAAACCAACCAATTTTTTGCTTACACCATTGGTTTTTAAAGCCTGGTGATATTCGTGGTTGATGAATGGTTTTGTGAACTTAGTTATCCATCCTAAACCAGCTTCGATTGGTGAAGTTGTATCATTGATATCATGACCATATAAGCAAAATCCTTTTTCTAATCTTAATGTATCTCGAGCACCTAATCCAGCAGGCATGATATTAAATTCTTTTCCGGCTTCAAAAACTGAATCCCAAAGTTTTTTCGCATCTTCATTTTTTACATACAATTCAAATCCACCGGCACCGGTATAACCTGTATTACTAATTATACAATGTTCGATACCTACCATTGAACCCATTTTAAAGGTATAATACTCCATTGAAGACAAATCAACTTCAGTTAATTTTTGGAGAGCTTTTATAGCATTTGGACCTTGTACAGCCAATAAACTATAAACATCACTCAAGTTTGTCATTTCAACACCAAATGAATTATGAGAGCTAATCCAATTCCAATCTTTTTCAATATTCGAAGCATTAACAACTAAGTAATATTCATGAGCATTTAAACGATAAACCAATAAATCATCAACAATACCACCATCGTTATTTGGCAAACAAGAATATTGTACTTTACCATCAGTTAATTTTGATGCATCGTTAGAAGTAACAAGTTGAATTAAATCTAAAGCTTTTTCTCCTTTTAATAAAAATTCACCCATGTGACTCACATCAAAAACACCCACACTGTTTCTAACAGCTAAATGTTCCTGAATTAGATTATTATAAAGCACAGGCATATTATATCCTGCAAATTCAATCATTTTTGCTCCTAAGGAAACATGTAAATCGTTGAGGGCAACTGTTTTCATTTTTGGTAATTTATAGTTTGGTAATTCAAAATTTGCTGCAAAATATCATTCTAAGCTGAAAGATTCATTATAATTATTATCATTAAATCCTTCTATCGTCAAACCAATCTTTACGTTTTGGAATTTTTAAGTCTTGTAAAACAGATGATTTCACGTTTAAATTAAACATAAAATATTTTGTTCCATACGCAGAAAGTGGTGTCCAGTTAAAGGTAAACTGCCAGCAATGTAAGTCCCTTCTTAAATCAATTCCCAGATGAGATATTTTTTTCAAGCTAAAATCATAACCGGAATTGAAAGTAAATGACCAATTTTTAGTAGGAGTTAAATTCCCGGAAAAAGACAAAGTTTGAGTATACTCTGAAGGAAAGAAATTGTTTAGTTTATTTCTATAATCGTATGAAACGGTATAATTCAACATTAAACTCCAGGGCATATTAAAATTGCTGTAACCCATTTTTTGCATTTCTTTTTTTAGTTTTTCTGCCCGGGTTTGGTCTTTACGTTTAAACATATCAGGACTTAAACTGGCAGAAACACCGACATTGGCATTTAATAATGTAGCCAGTTTTCCATTATTTATGTTGAATTGATTAATTCTTGTGTAGTATTTGGAAGTAGGAGTTTCTATTAAATTATTTACATAAGGGTCATAACTAGCATTACCAACTAGAGAAATGTTTTTGAATAGGGTTGTTCTGGCCGAAGCATTTATGATGCTTAAGTTCATTGAGTCAGCAAAAATATTGTAAAAACCACCAAGTCTGAAGCTTTCAATAATTTTGATTTTGTTTTCTTTAACAGAAGTATCTTTTCCTGTTCTCCATTTGATTTCTAAATTATTGTCTAATGAGAAGTTGATGTTTCCTTGTCTTCCAGAACCTGGACCTCCATACAAAGTTCCTTCAAATCTGCTGTATTTCTGGTAATTAAGACCTGTTGTATCACCTTGGACAAATCGATAAAAACCAAAATTATCGGAACTAAAATCGGGTGAGTAGGAAAAATCAAGATTAGGATTCATAACATGTCGAATGGCCATTAATTTGCCTTTTTTGAATATTTTCATTCCATACCACCTAGTACTAATACCAGCTCGCATAGAATAGCTGTAGGCTCTTGCAAAGCCACTTTCGAAATTTGAATTTACTTTTCTATTTGTTGAATCCCATTCCTTAGCCCTGGTTTTAAAAGTCCAGTTTTCACTATAATCACCACCAACTGAAATTGTATAATACTTAAACAAATTAAATCCATTTTGGACAGAAATAGAATGACGGATTCCATTATTCATTGCAGTATCAATGTATTTTTTGAGGTCTTCGGTATTTCTATTTTTGAATAATAGAGTGTCTTTTGTATTTACAATGTTTTGCATCAATCCTGTATAATTCACACTAATTTTCTCATACCAGGTATCGGCAGTAGGTTTATATTTCGATTTAAATGGCTGAAAGGATGAAACTGTAAAAGAAAGATCCGGAAGAGTTAATGATAAATCTCTGGTTTGAAGATTTTGAGATGCCCTCGCATTTGCAGATAAACTTTGCTTTCCTTTATTAAATATGGTACCATAACTAATACCAGAATTGATAACATTATTAAATGATTGAGGTGAATAGGAATTGAATGTTAAATAATCATTGCCCACTAGATTTACATCTGCGCTAAATGTACTTCCCGGTCTTGCTTTAGGGTCAACTCGGTGTGACCATTGTATTTGAAAGCTCTTGAATTCAGAATAATTTGGGTCTTCAGGATTATTCTGTTTATTGAAAGCATAGTTAGCACTAAAATTACCGCTAAATCTGTATCTGTAATTGTATGACGATCGGGTACTTAATTGCCACGAAGTATTAGTATAAATATCACCAAGTAAGCTTAAATCTAAATGTTCTCCTAAACCAAAATAGTATCCGCCCTGGCGAAGGAAATATCCTCTACCGGCAGCATTTCCATAGGTAGGAATGATTAGTCCTGATTGCTGACCTCTCTTTAAGGGGAAAATACCCAATGGAACAAACAGGGGAGTTCTAACTCCTTCAATAACCATATTGGCCGGACCTGTAATTACTTTTTTACCCGGGATTACTTTTAGTTTTTCCGCAGCAATATAAAAATGGGGATGGTCTGCATCACAGGTTGTATAATAGGAGTGATTGATATAGAAATTGTTATGTTCATCTCTTTTAACGGTTTCTCCTTTAATAAAACCTTCACCTTCATTGGTTTTGAATTCTTTCATTAAACCCTTTTTGGTTTCATAATTAAAGGTAACCTCCTCAATTTTATATTCACTTCCACCTTGTTTAAAAACGGGAGTATTGCTAAGAACACCAATACTATCTAATTGGCCGGTTGCATTTACCGTATTTTTTTGAAGGTTGATTTTAATTTTCGAAGCTTTCATGTCTAAGTCTTCATAAAGCACAACAGCATTTGAATAAAGTGTAGCAGTTTTTTCTAGTGCATTGTACACTATTGAATCTTTGGCATTGTACTTGACCCTAGATTTCATAGCAGAAGATGTTCGAGGTAAATAGTTTGAATCATTTAATAGACTATCAGGAATTGAGTTTTTTGTTGAATCAGATAAAATATAATCGTATGAAAAAGAGGATGTTAAATTATTTGCACACAAATTATAAACAAAAATTCGATTTGAATTGCTTAAATTTGATGAAGATTGGTTGGCAGCAGAAAAAAGAGGAAAAAAGGCTAAACACATTAGTATTTCAGCAATTCGCTTATTTCTGCAGGTTTTTTTCAACTGACGTAAAATTAATAAATGTTGCAATGTCTTATTCAAACGCAAAGCTAAATAAAGTGGTAAATTTCTCTAAATGGGAAAAAATTGTGCCATTTTTCCTGTTTTTGGTCTTAGTTGCAATGACGCCTCCAACAAATTCGAAAAAATTTCGAAGGTCAATACAAACAATTGTAATTGATGCCGGGCATGGTGGTCACGATCCGGGTTGTAGTGCTGGTGGTGTTAAAGAAAAAGACATCACATTAAAAATGGCAAAAGAACTCGGCGACAAAATTACGGAATTGATGCCTGAAGTTAAGGTTATTTATACACGAAAGACTGATAAATTTGTTGAGTTGTGGGAAAGAGCCGATATAGCCAATAGAAGTAATGCTGATTTATTTATCTCTCTGCACTGTAATTCACACAAAAACACAACAATTTCAGGAACTGAAACTTTTGCAATGGGTTTGCACAAAGCCGGTGATAATTTAGATGTAGCTAAAAGAGAAAATGATGTATTGTTATTAGAGACTGATTATCAAGAGAAATATGATGGTTTTGACCCTAGTTCCCCAGAATCTCACATTTACTTTTCATTGTTTCAGAATGCATATATGAACCAAAGCATAAAATTAGCATCAAAAATTGAATCACAAATTTCTAAAACCCCAAATAGAAACAGCAGGGGTGTAAAACAAGCCGGTTTTGTTGTTTTGTGGAAAACCGGAATGCCAAGTGTTTTATTGGAAGCAGGTTTTTTGAGTAATAAAAAGGATAGAGAATTTTTAAATAGTGAAGAAGGAATGGATGAATTTACTAGTTCATTGGCAAAAGCATTTTTGGATTATAAAAATGTTTTTGAGGGAGTTTCTGCTTCAAATAAATAATTTTTTGTTTAAACAGGTTGAATGTTAAGTTTTTATGAAGATTTAAAACCGGATATTGGACAGAGGAACTTTGAATTAAATATTATTCATCAATTGAATTGCCTAAAACAAATGGAATTAATTGACTTTAAGATGCTCATACAGTTTTGGTTTTGACTGTATAAGTTAAATTAAAAGGTCTTACTAATTTAGTAAGGCTTTTTTTTTGATTTCTCTTCGGTATTTAATTCTGTAATAATTTCTTATTTTTGACCAAAATCAAATTATTTTGAGAATACCTAGAGAAGCCAAAATTGGTTTGTTTGCAGTAGTTTCACTGGCTGCACTTTACTTCGGATATAATTTTCTTCGTGGTAAGAAATTCTTTTCCCGCCAAAATACTTATTATGTTGTCTATAATAATATTGAAGGTGTAAATAAATCAACACCAATATATTATAAGGGATTAAAAGTTGGACAAGTAGAAGAATTGGGCTTTTTGAGAACAGATAGTGCAAATCGAATTATTGCTACTTTAATAATTGACCAAAACATAAGCTTATCAAGATCATCTGAAGCCCGTATTGTAAGCATGGATTTATTGGGCGGCAAAGCAATTTCATTAATTGTTCCGGACTTATTGATGCCAATTTTCAAGGGAGATACCATTATTGGTACTCAAGAAATTGGTATTGGAGAATCAATTTCAGGTATGATAGAACCTGTTAAAGATAAAACTGAAAATGTTTTGGTTTCCTTAAACAAAGTTTTAGAGCAAGTTGAAAAAGTAATGGGTAATGGTGGTTCTGAAAATTTGAATTCAGGAATAAACGACCTTGCTCAGACCATGAAAAATTTGAATATGGCTACTGCTGCCTTAAATCAATTAATTCAAAATGAGTCGAATCGTATATCTAAAACATCTGGTAATATCGAGTCAATTACATCAAACTTAAAAAAGAATAACCAAGATATTGAATCAAGCATTCAGAACTTAAAAGTAATTACAGATTCATTGGCTGATGCTCCTTTAAAAAGTATGGTTGTTGAACTACAAAAAACAAGTGTTCAATTGGCTATGGTTGCTGAAAAGCTTAATAAAGGAGAAGGTTCTGCTGGAAAATTAATCAACGACCCTCAGTTGTACGATAATCTAAATAAATCTACTAACGAACTTCAGGCTTTATTAAAAGATTTAAGAGAATATCCTGCGCGTTACGTGAATGTATCTGTTTTTGGTGGTGCTGCAAAAAAAGCTGAAAAGAAAAGAGAGCAAGAGTTGAAAAAGCAGAAATAAATTTTTTATTGTTCTAATACTTCTGCCTGTTGAATTGCTTCTTCAGTTTGAATTCCATCTCTTTTAACATAGTTTCTTCTGTAAATTTTCACGCCAAGTACGAAGAAAGAAATAAGCAGAGGACCAAAAATTAAACCTGTTATTCCAAAAAGGTTTAATCCTATAAGCACTCCAAAAATGCTGATAACAGGATGAACATCAGCAAATTTCTTTTGTAATATCATACGAATAACATTGTCGATATTTGAAATTATTATTGTTCCGAAAGCAAGTAACATATAAGCTTGTAAGTGGTTTCCCATTACATATAAATACAAAGTTGCGGGTAACCAAATCATGGCTGAGCCAACAATTGGGATAAATGAGAAAATTCCACACATAATACCCCAAAAAGCAGCATCAGGTATTGCTAAAAAGTAAAAAGCAAATCCTCCCAAAGCTCCTTGAATTGCGGCTAACAATGGTGTGGTAATTGCATTTGATACGGTCATATCATATAATTCTTTTTGGAATAAATGTGTAACTCTAGGTTCAAAAGGTAGAAAATCGATTATAAAATCTCCCATTTCTTGGTAACTCACCAACATAAAGTATAAGATGAAGTACATGATAGCCAAGGTGCTTACAGTTCCAAGAAGTTTATTTAATAAAGCCGGCAAAAAGGCGGTTAGTTTTTCTTTTATAATATTGATTATATCTGGAGTGAAAATATCTTGGCCAATTATTTCTTTTAATTGGTCGTCGAAAGTATGAAATGCATTGATAATTGAACTCGGATCATTTACTACGTCTGTAATTTTATTATACAGTAAGTTTAAGATTAAAATTCCGGGTATAACAACAATCAATAAAGAAAGTATCATCAACATAAGTGCAGCTCTTGATGCTTTCCACTTTTTCTTTTCAACCAAATAGGACATGAAATTCTTGAAAAGAAGAAAAAATATGACTGCACCTAAAAATGCAGTGAAATAATCATACAGCACTACAAAGAGAAAAATGCCGAATAGAAGTAAAAAGTAAAATCCAAACTGTTGTTTTGATTCCGAACTTGAAAGTTTTCCTAACATGTTACAAATATCTGATTTCAAAGCTAAAACATTTAACAAACATTCGATTTTCTTCTTGTTATCTTTGTGAAAAACTATCAAATGAATAATCAGAATAAAAATTTGCTGACTTTTTTATTTGGAGCAGCAATAGGTGCAGCCGTTACATGGCTTTTTACCAGCGAAGAAGGTAAGAAAATTGTAGCTGAAACTAAGGAAAAAGCAAAAGAGTGGAAAGAAGAATTAGGTGATAAATTTAATTCGAAAGAATCCGACAATAAGCAAACATCATAATGGAAAGTGATTTGAAATCAGAACAAAAAGATTCAGAAATACAAGATTCTTTTTTGGCCAATTACAAAGATTTATTGGTAGATTATACCGAGAAAAGAATTGAATTAGTTAAGTTGGAAGCTATTGAAAAAACGGCCATAGTGGGTGGTTTATCAGCTTCTTTTTTGCTGATTATTTTGTTCTCTTTTATGTCTATTATGTTTCTATCAGTAATGATGGGTTTTCTATTGGCCGATATAACAGGAAGTATGTTAAAGGGATTTGGTTTATTGGCTCTATTTTATGTTTTATTATTGATTTTAGTAATCGTTTTTAGAACCAGTATTTCGAAGCCAATCAGTAATTTGCTTGTAAGAGTTTTAGCAAAAGAGGAGGGTTCACATGAGTAAATCTATTCAAAATCTTGAAGATTTAAGATTAAGAAAAATGCTTCTTAAACAGGAACTAAAATTTAAGGAAGAGGAATTAAAAAGGCAGAATTTGTATTTCACTCAAAATAAATTCAAAGTAATCTGGAGTGAACTAAGTCCGTTTTCAAGTAAAGATTCAAGCTTTGGTTTGGCCGCAGATTTAATCATACCGGGATTATTAGGCGCCTTAGGTCTTAATAAAGTTTCAGGTAGTAGAATTTTAATCAGTCTTGCACAAGTCCTGATTGGCAAAATTGCCGAATCAGGACTAGGCAAAATGTTTAAGAAGAAGGATAGTTCTAAACAAGAAACTTCAGAAATTAACGAAGAATCAAACGTTTAAAATGTTTATCTACTTTTAATTTGATGGTTCCAACTGCAAAATTCCTTTCTGTTAATTGAATCGCTTTTCCATCAATTACTACCTCTTTACAATCGAAAGGAACACCATTAATTACAACTCTGAAATTTTTGTAAGAAGTTTCATAATTGCCTTCTTCCAATAAGTGAGTTAATACTAGATTTTTCTGGTTTCCACTGGTATAAAAACGGTGGTGATTGTAGAATCCAGCTTTGTATCCATAGTTATCTCCGGCATCTTCGTACATTACACTTAAAACATCGTTTTCTTTGGTATAATATACATTCAGAATCATTTCAGTGATTTCAGATTCACCAACATATTGCATTTTAGGATAGTTTGGAATAACAGCTCCTGCTTTAACAAAAATCGGAATTCTATCTATCGGACAAGAAACTTTATGTTCTTTACCACCTTTGTATTCATGGTTATTCCACAGATGATACCAAGTGCCTTTTGGAAGATAAACAGTTCTTTCATTTGTATTTGGAGTTACAACAGGAACAACAATAATATGATCACCATAACCAAATTCATCCATTCTATGGTGAGTTTCCATATCTGTTTGGTCGATGTAACTCAATGGTTTAATTATAGGTGTACCGTAAGTACTATGTTGCCAGAAAGCAGTGTACAAATAAGGCAACATTTGGTATCTTAAATGAATGAATTTTTTGATGATGAATTCATATTTGCTACCAAAACTCCATGGTTCCTGATTAAACTTTGTTTCATTTCCTGCACTGTGAGTTCTGAAGAAAGTATGAAAAGCAGCTAATTGAATCCAACGTGTGTATAGCTCTCCATCTGGTTCTCCGATAAAACCACCAACATCACTTCCAGCAAAAGAAACTCCTGAAATTGCAAGGCGTTGACATTGAATATTTGCTATCCATAAATGTTCCCATGTTGCAGTATTATCACCTGTCCAAACACTCGAATATCTTTGTAAACCACTATAACCTGAACGTGTAATTACAAAAGGACGATTCGGCATCATGAATTTCTTTAATCCCTGATAAGTTGCTCTTGCCATTTGCATTCCATAAACATTGTGTGCTTTACGGTGAGAACTTGGATGACCATCATAATCATGTCTAACATCTTCGGGGAATGTTCCAATTTCAAAAACAGCTGGTTCGTTCATATCGTTCCAAACTCCTTTCACCCCTGCATTAATCAGGCCTTCAAATAATCCACTCCACCATTTTCTAACCTTAGGGTCGGTAAAATCGGGGAAGTGACATTTTCCGGGCCATACATCACCTTCCATTAAAGTACCATCTGCACGTTTGCAGAAATAATCGTTTTGGATTCCTTCTTTCCAAACCCAGTAATCTTTATCAATTTTAATTCCCGGGTCAATAATTACAACAGTTTTAAAACCATCATTACTTAAATCAGAAATCATTTTTTTAGGATCAGGGAAATGCTCCGGACTCCAGGTAAAACATCTGAATCCATCCATATAATCGATGTCTAAATAAATAACATCACAAGGAATTTTTCTCTTTCTGAATTCAGAAGTAATCTCTCTTACTTTTGATTCAGGGTAATAACTCCATTTGCATTGGTGGTAACCTAAAGCCCACATTGGAGGCAATTCATGTTTACCTGTAAGCATGGCATATTGTTCAACAACATTCACCAATTGAGGACCATAAATGAAGTAGTAATTCATTTCGCCGCCACGAGCCCAAAAGCTTAAAACATCATGTTGTTCTTTACCAAAATCGAAAATGGTTCTGAATGTATTATCGAAGAAAATTCCATATCCATGCTTGCCTTCAGAGTGAAGGCCCATATAGAATGGAATGTTCTTATAAAGTGGATCCTGGTCTTTTTGAAAACCATAAACATCATGACCGTAGTTTTCAAAATATTTACCTCTGATATTAAATTCAGTAGGTTTGTCACCCATTCCGTAAAAGCTCTCGTCGGGTTGAATTTTCTTACTGTTGTAATTAATTTTTCCGCCTTTTTGTAGGTAATGTTGCCAGTGAAAACCTTGTTCGTCTTCATGAATCAATTCCCGATTTTTATCGAGCATGGTAACTTTAAGGTTACTTTTATTAATTACACAAATAACAAATGCTGTTTCAATTTCAAAACAATCAGGTTTTTCTGTAAGCTCTAAGGATATTAGTTTTTCCTGAAAGAATTTGCTTACTGCATAAGAAAAATCATCCTGAAAAAATCCATCGGCAGCATATCTAAAACGAATAATTCTATCTGTTTTTACCTTTACTTCCAATATTGTTTCACTGGTAGTGAAGTAAATATAGTTACCTTCTTTTTTGTAAGATTGAACTCCATCCGGGTAATATTTTATTGAATATTTTGTTTGAGCCTGCATTTTTACTTGATATAACTTGAGATATTTTTTATATTAACGAACTGTTTTCATAAAAGGTTCTGCAAAATACATAGAATAATTAAAAGTTGTCCCTCATGTCTGTCAAAAAAAATAGAAACAAGGTATTAATGTTCGGTTGGGAATTTCCCCCGGTAATTAGTGGTGGACTTGGCGTTGCTACTTTGGGCTTGTGCAAAGCACTTTCTCCGCTTGCTGATGTAAAAATGATTATCCCTAAAAGTGTTCCTAATTTCGATATCCCCAATATTGAATTAATAGGTTTGAATTCTTTTACAAAAGAACAATTACAGGATTTATTTAAACAGGAGCACGAATATTCTTTTCATGAGCCCAAGTTTAATGGGAAATCCAGTTATGGTCCATATTCTAAAATTCCTGAAAATGAATTTATCAGTCAGAAGTTTTATGATGTTTTACATGAGGATATCAAACCTTTTGAAATTGATGATTTATATGCAGGTGATGTAATTAAAAAGGTGATTGAGTTTGCAAGGATTTCTGTTCAGTATAGCTTAAGACAGAAATTTGATGTTATTCATGCACATGACTGGATGACCTTTTTGCCGGGAATGGAATTGAAATTAAGAACTGGAAAGCCATTGGTTTTACATATTCATTCAACCGAATATGATAGGGCAGGAGAACATAGCAAAAACTGGGTTTATGACTTAGAAAAACGTGCCATGGAATTGGCTGATAGAATTATTCCTGTAAGTCATTATACCGGATTAATATGTGAAAGACATTATGGAATTGATAGAAAAAAAATCAAACCTGTTCATAATGGTATTGAAGCTGTTAAACATACTGTAAAGAAAAGTCCATTTGAAGAAAAACTGGTTATTTTCTTTGGAAGAATCACCATGCAAAAAGGTCCTCAGTATTTTGTAGAGGCCGCAAAACTGGTTTTGGAAAAGCATGATAATGTAAAATTTGTTATGGCTGGAAGTGGTGATTTATTACGACCAATGATTGAAAAAACTGCAGCTTATGGAATTGGAGATAAGTTTTACTTTACCGGATTCTTAAATAAAGTAATGTTAAATGAATTATTGGCTATTGCCGATGTTTACTGCATGCCTTCAGTAAGTGAACCATTTGGATTAAGCGCGGTGGAGGCTGTTCAATATGGATTGCCAACAATTATTTCAAAAACTTCAGGGGTTGCAGAAGCCTTAACCGGTTCTATGCAAATTGATGTTTGGGATGTTCAAAAATTTGCTCAATATATTATTGCTGCTTTAGACTATGAAGGTTTAAAAAAGAGTGTGGTTGATGCCAATAACCATAGTCTGGAATCGATAACATGGGAAAATTGTGCTCAACAAGTTGTTGATGTTTACAATAGTATTTGGGAAGAATACGAAGCTTAACTCAATTTAAAATAATATTAAACTTAAAATTATATGCCATCTATTTGTTTTTATTTTCAAGTTCATCAGCCTTATCGTTTAAGGCCTTATACTTTCTTTGATATTGGTCATAATCACAATTATTTTGATGATCAAAAAAACAGAGAAGTTTTAAATAAAGTATCGGAGAAATGTTATTTGCCAACCAATAGATTAATGCTTGAATTGATTGAAAAA
>JBIPMI010000226.1:0-5117 GCA_044369215.1 Bacteroidia bacterium
TACCTATAACAAAGTGGAATTGGTTTTAAACACACATGATGCAGGAAATACCATTACCCAAAAAGATTGGGATTTGGCCGCTGCTCTTGATAAAATTTAAATCTTATTTCTCAATTATTTCCATCACAACCCTGAATCCAATAAATGGATAAACAGGGCTTTTTCCTTCGAATTCGTCTTCTGCATCGGCTCTGGTATAATACCCAGGACTTAAATAATTACCACCTTTGGTTTTATTTCCTTGAACCATTTCGCTTACATTTCCGGCCATGTGATAGAATCCGGCTTTGTTTTGTTTGAAGCCTTTGGCAGCTACATTGGCTGTATAAAAAGCACTACTTAAGCCACTGCAAATTGCTGGCAGCTGGTAAGTTTGATAATCGTAATTATATGAAATAGTATCATAGTGAGGTGAATTCAATAAAAATCCTTTCATTGAATTAGGGTCAG
Organism: Bacteroidia bacterium; assembly: GCA_044369215.1. Lineage (GTDB taxonomy): Bacteria > Bacteroidota > Bacteroidia > UKL13-3 > UKL13-3 > CAISCU01. The sequence continues at coordinate 451 of JBIPMI010000226.1, forward strand.
GTTTTTTAATCTCACTTTTATACCTGATTTCCTCCTGATGGGCTTCACAATAATTAATAGAAACATCTTTTGGTTTACTTTTCATAAAATATCCCCAGGGAAATCTAAATCCGAAACTTGAATCTTTTCCGGTATAAGCCATTATCCATTCACCTTCAGTAGGTAATCTGAAAACTACTGATTTGTATGGCCTTTGTTCGTTTCTCATATAATATTCTGTTAGCCATTTGCAATAAGCTTCTGCCTGGGCTCTGCTGATATTAACTACAGGATACTCTGAATAAGCAGGATGTTTAAAGTAATATATTACATAAGGTTCATTGTAAGTTCTTAAGTTTCTCCATTTCGCAGTATCAGGATAAAGCCTGTTAAATGAATCTGTTGAAACCCTGTATTTCATTTCCAATAAAAACTGGTGGTAATCATCATTACTAACTTCATATTTATTCATCAGATGTTTATCTGTTACCGAGATGAAATTTTTACCAAATGATTTCATCAAATCTTTCTTCACTGGATAAGCTTTTTGGGCTTTAGCATTGTAGCAGAAGATAATAAGCACAAGGAGAAGGAGGTTTTGTTTCATGTTTATTAATTTAGATTTTGCATTAACGTGGTTTTAGTGTCAATTTTCTTGATACAAATCACTTTTAAGCAGATTATAATTTAAAATGTATCTTTGTAAAAATGAATTCGTTTAAAAAATATAGTCTTTTTGTTTTGATATTCTTGCTGGGGCTGAATTCCCTCAAGCCGGATTTGTTTGAACAATTATCAAGACTACCTTATTTAATCGGACATTACAAACATCATACAATTGAAGAAAAAGAGGATATCTCTTTTATAACTTTTCTTAAACTGCATTACGACGAAGACTCAAAACACAAAAGTGAAGAGAATCATGACGATTTGCCTTTGTTTACGCATTGTTTTAGTCATTACCATGTTTTAGTCATCGAAGAATTACAAGCGCTTGGTTTTCATACTTTATCTGATGTGCCAAAACCGGAAGATTCTTATTGCTTTCATTATAGCTTTACCAAGCTGGCTGCTATTTTTCAGCCTCCCCGAAATGCCTGATTAACCTAGCGTTTTCAGTATTTCATTTCTTAAAAATTTATAACATACATGTTAAATCATATTATCGGGTTTTCAATCCGAAATAAATTAATCATTGCACTGGGTGTTTTGGGTTTGGTGATTTATGGTTCATATCAGTTTACCAAACTTCCAATTGATGCAGTTCCGGATATTACCAATAACCAGGTTCAGGTAATAACGGTTTCTCCTTCTTTAGGTGCTCCTGATGTGGAGCGTCTTATTACTTTTCCAATTGAACAAGCCAATAGCAATATACCAGGACTTGTTGAAATCAGAAGTTTTTCAAGATTCGGACTTTCTTTAGTTACCATTGTTTTCGATGATGAAACCGATATTTACTGGGCTCGTCAGCAAGTTAGCGAACGCCTTGTAAATGTTAAAGACATGATTCCTCCCGGTGCAGGTATTCCTTCATTGGGGCCTGTTACTACAGGTTTAGGAGAAATTTATCAATATGTTGTTCGACCTAAAAAGGGTTACGAAGACAAGTTTGATGTGATGCAATTACGTACTATTCAGGATTGGATTGTTCGTCGCCAATTACTCGGAATAAAAGGTGTTGCCGATGTAAGTAGTTTTGGAGGTAAACTCAAACAATATGAAATTGCAGTTGATGCAGCTAAGCTCAAATCTTTTGGTATTTCAATGGATGATGTGTTCAATGCTTTAGAAAAAAACAACCAGAATACCGGTGGTGCTTATATTGAAAAAGGTCCAACTGTTTTGTATATCAGAAGTGAAGGTTTGGTTGAAAACATGGATGATATCCGTAGCATGGTTGTGAAGGAAACTCAGTCGGGAAGCCCTGTTTTTATTAGAGATGTTGCTGATATTAAACTTGGTTATGCAACGCGTTATGGTGCCATGACTTTTAACGGCGAAACTGAAGTGGCAGGTGCAGTTGTAATGATGCTTAAAGGTGGCAACTCAAATGACGTGATTAAAAGTGTGAAAGAAAGAATCACTCAGATTCAGGAAACCTTACCTGAAGGTGTAGTAATTGAACCATTTTTAGATAGAACCAAAATGGTGAACAATGCCATCGGAACGGTTGAGAAAAACCTGATGGAAGGAGCTTTGATTGTCATTTTTGTATTGGTTCTTTTTCTTGGAAATTTCAGAGCAGGTTTACTCGTTGCTTCTGTGATTCCGCTTGCCATGCTCTTTGCTGTAATCATGATGAACACTTTTGGTGTAAGCGGAAATTTGATGAGTTTAGGAGCATTGGATTTTGGTTTGATTGTAGATGGAGCTGTTATTATTGTTGAAGCAGTGATGCATGGTTTACACAGCAGAAAAATCATCGGTGAACATGTCATGCTCGATAAGCGGGAGATGGATGAAGGGGTTGGACATGCAGCAGGAAAAATGATGAACTCTGCAGTATTTGGTCAGATTATTATCTTGATAGTTTACCTGCCAATTTTTACGCTTGAAGGAATTGAAGGAAAGATGTTTAAACCAATGGCACAAACTGTGGCATTTGCCTTATTGGGTGCATTCATTTTATCACTTACTTATATTCCAATGATGTGCTCTTTTGTATTGAGCAGAAAGCTCGGACATCAACCCAATTTTTCTGATAAATTGATGTTAAAACTTGAAGATTTTTATCATGATAAATTACAATGGGCTTTAGGTTTTCCTAAAACAATTATTGGAGGTTCTTTTGCTATGTTATTAATCTCAATAACAGTTTTGATGAACATGGGAGGTGAATTTATTCCAAGTTTGGAGGAAGGCGATTTTGCAGTTGAAACAAGGGTTTTGGTGGGTTCCAATCTGAATGTTAGTTTAGATGTAGCCAATAAATCATCTCAATTATTAAAAGCGAAATTTCCTGAAGTTGAAAAGGTAGTTGCCAAAATTGGAAGTGGTGAAATTCCTACCGATCCTATGCCGATTGAGGCCATGGATTTGATGATTATTTTAAAAGATAAAAAGGAATGGACATCAGCTAAAACCTTTGATGAATTGTCTGAAAAAATGACCAAAGAATTAGAGAATATTCCCGGTGTTACATATGGATTTCAATATCCTGTTCAAATGCGTTTTAATGAGCTCATGACAGGTGCCAGACAAGATGTTGTTTGTAAGATTTTTGGTGAAAATTTAGATTCATTGGCTCGTTATGCGCAGACATTGGGCGCAGTTGTTTCAGGTGTTGAAGGAGCAAAAGATTTATATGTTGAAACAGTAACCGGTATGCCTCAAATTGTAATTAAATTCAATAGAAATAATTTGGCTCAATACGCATTAAATATTGAAGATGTAAACCGTGTTATCAATACTGCATTTGCTGGTCAAAGCAGTGGTTTGGTTTTCGAGGGTGAAAAAAGATTTGATCTCGTAGTAAGATTAGCTTCAGAAAAAAGAAGCAATCTTGAAGATGTAAGAAACCTTTTAATTCCAACAAAAAAAGGTACACAGGTTCCTTTATACCAATTGGCGGATGTGTCGATTAAAGAAGGTCCCGGACAAATACAACGTGAGGATGCAAAACGAAGAATCATTATTGGTTTTAATGTAAGAGGAAGAGATGTTGAATCGATAGTAACAGAATTGCAGGAAAAAGTAAAATCAAGATTAAAAATGGCTCCGGGTTATTATGTAACTTATGGTGGTGCTTTCGAAAATCTGGAAGCAGCAAAAGCTCGTTTGAGTTTAGCTGTTCCACTTTCTTTATTGCTGATTTTACTAATGTTGTATTTTACTTTCAGTTCTTTAAAACATGGCTTGTTGATTTTCTCTGCTATTCCATTATCTGCCGTGGGTGGCATCTTCGCACTTGCTTCAAGAGGAATGCCATTTTCAATTTCTGCAGGAGTTGGGTTCATCGCTTTATTTGGTGTGGCAGTTTTAAATGGTATTGTGTTGATAGCAGAATTTAATCGACTTAAAGCATCAGGTATGCGCGATATGAAAGCCATTGTTTTACAAGGAACTTCTATGAGATTACGTCCGGTACTCATGACAGCCTTTGTTGCTTCATTGGGATTCCTTCCAATGGCAATCAGTGATGGTGCTGGGGCAGAGGTTCAACGTCCTTTAGCAACAGTGGTGATTGGTGGATTATTGCTCGCTACATTACTTACCTTGTTTGTTTTACCTGTATTGTATATCATCTTCGAACACATTCAAACCAGAAGAGAAAAAAGAAAAGCCATGATGGGCTTATTGGTTTTGATGCTGTTCAGTACTTCGGGATTTGCACAAAACAGAATAAGTCTTGAAGCTGCATTAGATTCAGCCGTTCAAAACAATATGCAATTGCGAAATGCTTCCCTTCAAAAAGAATACAAGGAGCAAATTGCAAAAGCATCATGGAATATTCCTTTAACAAATATGAATGGTGAATCGGGTCAGATAAACAGTTCGTATAAAGACAACAGAATTGGACTGAATCAGGCATTTGAGTTTCCAATGGTATATGTTCGTCGAAAACAAGCAGCCAATGCAGAAGTTAAAGCTGAAATGTGGAACCTGAAATGGAAGGAACTTGATTTGAAAATACAGGTTTCAAAAACCTATGCACGTTTGTTGAATATGGAATCAAAAGTAAAATT
>JBIPMI010000227.1:0-5112 GCA_044369215.1 Bacteroidia bacterium
CCACCAGTATTAGAATAAACTTCAGTATCTAAAACAAGTATATTTACATTTTCACCGGTTGACAATACATGGTCTAATCCACTGAATCCAATATCATAAGCCCAACCATCACCGCCAATAATCCAATGTGACTTTTTAACAAAATGATCTGCTAAAACATCTAATTGACGGGCATCGAAACTGGTTTGACCTTTTAACAATAACCTTAGCTCTTTAACGTAAGTTCTTTGAAGTGCAATTTCTTCTTCATTGATTTGAATATTATTCAATAATCGGTTAGTTAGATCATCACCAACAAGTCCATTCAAGCCCAATAATAGGTTTTTAGCAATTTCTTCTTTTTTGGTAAATGCCAGTTTCATTCCCAAGCCAAATTCGGCATTGTCTTCAAACAATGAATTTGCCCAAGCCGGACCATGACCTTCATCATTGCAAGACCAAGGTGTTGAAGGCAAGTTTCCACCAAAAATAGAAGAACAACCTGTTGCATTCGCAACCATCATTCTTTCTCCATATAATTGAGAAAGTAGTTTTAAATAGGGAGTTTCGCCACATCCGGCACAAGCACCAGAAAACTCAAATAAAGGTTTTAGAAACTGGGTTCCTTTTACTGTTTTAAAATTTGCACGACTTCTATCTAATTCAGGTAAAGCTAAAAAGTAATCCCAATTTTCCATTTCTTGTTCACGAATTGGCAATTGAGATTCCATGTGAATTGCTTTTTTGCCGGGATTAGCTTTTGATTCAACAGGACAAAATTCCACACATAAATTACATCCTGTACAATCTTCAACTGCTACTTGTAAAGTATATGCTTCTGTTTCCTTATTGAATTCTTTTCCAATTGGATTGGTATGTTTAAAAGCAGAAGGAGCAGTTTCCAATAAATCTTTATCGTAAACTTTACATCTGATTGCAGCATGAGGACAAATCAAGAAACATTTACCACATTGAGAACAAGCATCCACATCCCAAATAGGCACTTCTGCTGCCAGATTTCGCTTTTCCCATTTGGTTGTAGCTACAGGATAAGCGCCATCTAAAGGGAATGAACTAACAGGTAAATCATCGCCCTCAAACGACATAATTTTCGCTAAAACATCTTTCACAAAATCAGGAGCAGCATCTGGAACCATTTTGTATAATTCCATAGTGCCAACCTCTAAATTTGTAGTGTCAATCAAATGCATATTAGCCAAAGCCTGGTCAACAGCGATATAATTTTTCTGAACAATATGGTCGCCTTTATCTGAGTAGGTTTTTTTAATAGCATCCTTAATTCTTTGCTTTGATTCTTCTTGTGGTAAAACACCTGAAATGGCAAAGAAACAAGTTTGCAGAATGGTATTAACGCGATTTCCCATTCCGGTATCACGGGCAACTTGTCCTGCATTAATCACATAAAATTTAAGGTTCTTGTTTTTAATTTCTGATTGAATTTTAGCAGGTAATTGTGCCCAAACTTCATCGTGAGGATAAGGTGCATTCAGCAAGAAAACGGCATCTTTTTCAGCATTCTTTAAAATATTGTATTTGTGAATGAATTGGAATTGATGACATGCAATAAAATTGGCTGATTGTACTAAATAACTTGACCTAATCGTATTCTTATCAAACCTTAAATGAGAAACAGTTAATGAGCCTGATTTTTTTGAATCATAAACAAAGTAACCCTGAACCTGATAATCGGTTGTATCACCAATAATTTTGATAGAATTTTTATTAGCACTTACTGTTCCATCAGCACCTAAACCATAAAACAAACCTCTGAATAAATGATGGTCCTCGAGGCTAAAAGTTTTATCATAATCGATGCTAAGTTTGGTTACATCATCTTCAATTCCAACACTAAAAGAATATTTCAATCTGTCTGATTTCAACATATCGAAAATGCCTTTAACCATACCGGCATTAAATTCTTTGGAAGCCAATCCATAACGACCACCTGTTAATTCTATTTTACGCTCAGGAATGAACTTATAAATTGCGCCCATTACATCCATAAACAAAGGCTCACCCTGACTTCCGGGCTCTTTGCAACGATCTAATATCGCAATTTTTTTAACTGATTCAGGAATACATTTAACAAAAGCTTCAGAATCAAAAGGACGATACATTCTGATATAAACAAAGCCTACTTTTTCTCCATTTTCATTTAGGTAATCGGTAATCTCCTGAACTGTTCCTGCACCGGAACCCATGATAACAATTAATCTATCTGGATTTTCAGTACCATAATATTCGTATAAATGATATTCTCTGCCAGTTAATTCAGCAAACTTATTCATCATTTTTTCTATGATGCCGGGTAAGTTGTTGTAATAAGGATTTCCTGCTTCACGACTTTGGAAAAATACATCAGGATTTTGTGCAGTACCTCTGATACTAGGATTTTCTGGTGACATCGCTCTTTTACGATGTGTTAAAATATCATCTGTATCTATCATTTCATGAATGATTTCATCCGGAATTACTTCCACTTTCATCAATTCATGTGAAGTTCTGAAACCATCAAAAATATTTAAAAAAGGAATTTTAGATTTTAAAGTAGCTGCTTGTGAAATAAGAGCCATGTCCATTGCTTCTTGAGCATTTTTACCAAAAAGCATTGCCCAGCCTGTCTGACGAACAGCCATCACATCTGAATGATCACCAAAAATTGAAAGTGCATGAGTTGCTAGGGCACGAGCTGCAATATGAAAAACTGCCGGGGTATGTTCGCCTGCAATTTTGTACATATTTGGAATCATTAACAACAAACCCTGAGAGCAGGTAAAAGTAGAAGACAAAGCACCACCCTGAATGGAACCATGAATAGCACCAGCGGCACCAGCTTCACTTTGCATTTCAATAATTTTAGGAACTTCACCGAATATATTTTGTTTTCCTGCCGCCGACCATTCATCGCAAAACTCACCCATTGCAGATGATGGAGTGATAGGATAAATAGCACAAACTTCATTGGTTTTATAGGCAATATAAGCAGCTGCCTCATTGCCATCCATTATCTTAACTTTAGCTGTATTTTTCATTAAAATTGATGTCTTGGTTTGAGGGAATAAAAGTATATACATTGATTTGGGTCGGGTATGACTTGAGTCATGAAAATAAATGATAGTAATTAGGAGAATTGATAAAAGACGTTTTACTCAAATTCGCTTTAATTTCAGCTTTTTTAATAAATAAGAAGTTTATTAATTGGACGAGGTAGATGAGTCTTGATAAGCTTATAATTAGGTATTGCTAAAATCGTAATTAGGGTCTTTTATTAACTTATTGAGTTAGATTTTTTAAATTTAATGGACAGTATTAAGATTTATATTCCTGTAATAAAATGGTTGGATGAAATAAGCAAAATTTTGTAAATTTTAACTTTTGAATTATTCATCAATAAATAGGTTTAATTACTTTAAGCTAATCGTAAGAAATATTTAAACTTTAAATGACATTGTAAATTTGGATTATAAATATATTTTTTAGTAAAAGATTAAAATGTTTAAATCTTCTCACTAATTAAAAACTTTACTATGAAATTAACCCTTAACATTATTTTCTTAGGTATCCTATTGCTTTTTTCATGCAGCAAATCTAAAGAAACCACAGAAACTCCAGCCGCCCAAAGTGTTAAAGGCACATGGTATGGAGGAGCAGGATCTAGTAATTATGAGCTTAAATTCACTGACACATCATACACATTCGGTAATTCAGGATTTACATTAGAGTCGGGATTGTATACTGTAACTGGAAGTATGTTGAATTTTAATATGAAGAGTCCGTCTCTTTGTTCTACCTCGACATCATCCTTTAAACATACTTATAGCGTAACAGGATCAAGCCTTAAAATGACTAAAGTAACTGATAATTGTGTATTCAGGTCAGGTGTGTTTGAGGGTAACTTTACTAAGAAATAATAGGAATTAAATTTGTTATTTATCATTCATGAATATCCATATTGTTACCTAAAATAGTTTTTTTAAATCAATTTTTATCCATCTGCCATCCGCATATCAAAGATTTGTGGATGGTAGGTAAATAAGGCGAACAATGAAGCATTTCATTAAACAAGCTATCTGTTTTTTTAAGTTGTTTTAATAATATCTTCATATGATTTAGCTTATTAAGTGTTTTAAAAAAAGATTAATACTAAAATTAGCTATTATAAAATTTTTTCAAAGACAAACATGCAGATATTCGAATTAATTTTTCTTTCCCAAGATAAAAACAAGCGGAATATCCAACCTCTTCGACCAAGCTTTCTCAGTATGCTCTTCACCAGGGAAAATCCTACTTTCAAACTGATTTGACTTATATGATTTCGATTTAAAAATGAAATCTGCTCTGGATTGAAATTCGGGATACATCGCATCTAAAGTAGCTGTTCCGCAATCAAAATAAAATCTGTTTTTCTTTTTAACTGAAGGGATTTTATCATTTAAATATTTAAAAATAGCTTCGGTACCCGGATTTTCTTTTCTGAAAATTAATGGCCAATGAGTTGACAAACAAGCTGCATTTCCAAATACTTTTGGATATTCACAAACGGCATACATTGAAATCAATCCACCCATGCTTGAACCCATGATTGAAGTATGTTTTTTGTCTTTATAAGTTGAATAGTTTTTATCTACAAAAGCCTTTAACTCCTTAACAATAAACTTCAAATAATTATCAGCCAATAGGGGAGTATTAGGACTTTTTACAAGATTTCCAATTTCTAAAATAGTACTATCCAATTCATCTTTACTTAAAAACTGTTCAAGGGCCTTTTGAGGAGTAAATTCTAAATGTCTTTTTGAACCATTGTTATATATACCAACTACTATACAATTTTCTATTTTACCTTCATTTAATAGAACATTAATATGTTCATCGATATTCCATTCTTGCTTATTCCATGTTGAAGTCGAATCAAACAACATTTGTCCATCATGCATATAAATAACTGAATACTTTTGTTTTGATGAATAGTTATTTGGAAGCCAAATATCGATTGTTCTGGCATCAACAAATTTTGATTTAAAGTTTTCGAATCTTATAAGTTGACCTGAAATTGTATTTTTTGAAATGCTGCTTTGCGCATTTAGATTTAAGGTTAAAAAGCTCAGAATTGGT
>JBIPMI010000019.1:0-16240 GCA_044369215.1 Bacteroidia bacterium
TATGATTGGATTTGCAATGACAAATGCGAGTCCATTGGTAGCACCTACACATTCTAAAGAAAGAATGTTAGGAACCAATCCCATTTGTGCTTGTTTTCCAACTAATCAGGAATTACCCTTTGTATTAGACATGGCAACTAGTGCCGCTGCAAATGGAAAGCTTGAAATTGCTCAAAGAAAAGGCAAAGTATTACCCAATGATTGGGTTCAAACCAAGGATGGATTGCCTAGTAATGATGCACATGAATTAAAAAATGGAGGCTCTTTACTTCCATTAGGTGGACATAAAGGTTATGGATTAGCAGCTATGGTAGATATTATGAGTTCTGTGCTTTCAGGGGCAAATTATGGACCATGGGTACCACCATTTGTTGCGTTTCTAAATCCGCTTGAAAACTTACCTGGCAATGGAATTGGGCATTTTGTTGGAGCTATGAGAATTGATGCATTTAGACCTGCCAATGATTTTAAAAACCACATGGATAATTGGATCAAAAGATTCAAAGCATCTATACCAGTTGATGAAAACCAACTGGTGCTGATACCAGGTGAAATTGAATATAAAATGAAAGCAGAGCGCTTGGTAACGGGGATACCATTGAATGAGAATGTGGTGAATGATTTGATGGAATTGGGGAAGACAATAGAGGTTCAGCTTTAGAAAGGTATCACCGCTATTCATCGCGGTGCCTTATTACCACAACTTTTGGTTAACGAAGTAAGTTGTTTAAGTGTCGCTTCTCTTTTCTCCTTTTTAGCTTTGCTACCTGGTTTAATATGAATGGCTTTGCCAATTATATTAAACCGCGATAAATCGACACGATATTCCTACGATAAATCGCTGGATTACATCGTGATAAATCGAAACGATTTATCTTGCGATAAATCGCAGGGCACCGCGATAAATAGCGGTGCTACAGAAGACCGGCGGAACGTTTTTCCTGGTATAATTTAAAACTGTCTTGTAGGATTTGAATAGCGATTTCCTTATTCAAAAAATCTTCTACAACAACGGTTTTGTTTTCTAACTTTTTGTAATCTTCAAAGAAACTTCTCATCTCTGAAATAAAATGTGCAGGTAATTCTGAGATATCGTTGATATGACTCACACTTGGATCGCCGGCAGCAACTGCAATAATTTTATCATCCGCTTCGCCATTGTCTAACATACGCATTACACCAATAACTTTTGCAGGCACTAAACAAAGGGGCACAAAATCTATTTGTGATAAAACCAAAATATCCAATGGATCTTTATCATCACAATAACTTTGAGGAATAAAGCCATAATTAGCAGGGTAATAAACTGAAGAATACAAAACTCTATCTAATTTAATTAAGCCACTGTCTTTGTCTAATTCATATTTAGCTCTTGTCCCTTTTGGAATTTCAATAATACCATTAACAATATCAGGTAGGTTTTCTCCGGGAGACACATGGTGCCAAGGATTAAAATTATTCATATATATAAAATAAGTCTACAAAGCTACGCAGCAATTGTTATGAATAAGTTTGCTCAGGTCATAAAATAAAAAATATAACAAAAAATTATTGAAGCCAACCTCTTCTTCTAAACCAGATATAAATTCCAATTGTGATTATTGCCATAACTCCAAGAACAGCCGGATATGCCCAATGCATATCTAGTTCAGGCATATAAGCAAAGTTCATTCCGTAAACACCAACTATAAAAGTAAGTGGAAGAAAAAATGCAGAAAATGCAGTAAGAATTCGCATTACCTCATTTGTTTTTTGTGATGAAATTGCCAGATACAAATGCAAAATCGAATTGATACTATCATAAATTTCTTCTGTAAGTGTATCAATACTTACAAAGTAATCATGCATATCACTATAATAAGGAGAACGCTTGTGGTTTAAGGGTAAAGCTTCAATTACACTTTTATTAATCAGGTTTAAACGTTTAATTAAATAAGCTTTTCTTTTAATCTGATATAAGGTTTTTAACAAATCCGGAATTCGCTTTTTCAAAAAAATATTTTGCTCATAAACATCAACTTGTTTATCAATATCTCTTAAAGGAATTTGAAAAGTTTCAAGTACATTCTTATAGATTTTACATACAATATCAAATGGCGTTTTTACAATAGTATCACCGCAATACTTCTTTGCCACATGTTCAACAATATCAGTATTACTCCTATGTATGGTAAGCAGAAATTTCTCATTAAAGAATATGGCCAATTTTCTGGTTAACTGCTGAAAATTGGAAGGATTTGGTTTTCCCGCTGAATCAAACATTCTAAAAATAACAAAAGTATAATCATCAAAAACTTCAAACTTAGGAAGGTGGTCAGATTGAAGACAATCTAATACTGCAGGAGCCGGAAGCTTATATTTTGCAGCCAATTCATGTAATTCTTCCTCGGTAGGCAGACTCACATCTATCCATTCGAAAGGCAAACCAGAAAATTCTTTTTGCATAATTATATACTTATGTAACTAATGTTCCATTTGAAACCAAAAAGATAGTGGAAATTTGAGCCATAATGAAAAATAAATTATTCTTATTTACATTGCTTATTGCAAGCACATTGGGGCTTAAAGCACAATTTGGAGAATACTCCATACAACTAAAAGCAAAAATATTTGAAGGATTGCCAGGACTTCAGTCTTTTGCCTGGGGTAAATTAGATGGCAAATGGATAATTATTGGAGGAAGAACAGATGGATTACATAGAAGACAACCCTTTGCCAGTTTTGATCAGGCCGGAAACAATACCAATATCTATTTGGTAAATAGCAAAAATGAAATTGTTAAAAGTTCATCTGTAAATTTATTAAATGCTGAATTAAAAGAACAATTACAAAGCACAAATATGCAGTTTTACCAATCCGGTAAATACTTAATTGTGATTGGGGGTTATGGATTTTCAACAACTGCCGGAACCCATATTACTTTTCCCAATGTATGTGTAATTAACCTTGAAACACTTATCGAAAAAATAGAAAGTAGTGAATCAATAAGTTCTGCATTTACACAAATTATAGATCAAAGATTCGCTGTTACTGGTGGGCATTTAGGTATGATAAATAATAAATTTTATTTAGTAGGTGGAAATCGTTTTGATGGAAGATACAATCCAATGGGAGGAGCATCTTATACCCAAGCTTATACAAATGCAATTAAAAAGTTCAACCTGGAAATTCTAAACAATACAATAAACATTAGCAATTTTGAATCTATTACAGATTCATTGAATTTGCATAGAAGAGATTATAATTTAACTCCAAACAAAAATAATTCAGGTGAATATTATTATACCTTGTGGAGTGGAGTTTTTCAATACAACCAGAATTTACCTTGGTTAAACTCTATTGATGTAAGAGAAAACAGTCATGAAGTAAATAATGGCTTTAACCAATATTTAAACCAATATCATACTGCATATATTCCAATTTTCAATAAGGAAGAAAACAGTATGAGTACCATTTTCTTCGGAGGAATAAGTCAATATTATTATGATAACAATGGTAACATTATAAAAAATGATAGTGTGCCTTTTGTAAAAACCATCAGTTATATAAAAAGAGATAGCATAGGTAATCTTAAAGAATACGCCCTTCCCTATTTACAAATGCCCGGATATTTAGGAAGTGCATCTGAAATAATTCCTTCAGAGAATGAACTTGAGGATGAGCAAGGGATATTTGATTTTGAAAAATTTGAAAAAGATTCGGTTTTTGCCGGAACACTGGTTGGCGGAATTAGCAGCACTGCTCCAAATATATTTTTTACCAATACAGGAACACAAAGTTCAGCAAGTGCAACTTGTTATGAAGTATGGTTTGTGAAAAATAAAATTGTAAACTCAGTTGCAATTAAAGACCCGGATTCATGGAAAATCAATACTTACCCAAATCCATTTAAAAATTCAATCACATTAAACATTTCCAATATAAATCCATCTAATTATATAGAAGTTTCAATCCATGATTTACAAGGAAAACACATTGAAGATTTATATGAAGGAAAAGTAAAACCTGAAATAGTTCTTCAGCCAAAAAATTCTCTTGAACCTGGTATGTATTTTCTATTGATTCAAAGTGGGCAAATAAATTATACAGTTAAAATTCTAAAGCAATAATTGGGGTTATCAAAGGGGTTTGAAATCAGGGGTCGGCTTTTAAAAAGTCGACCCCTTTCCCTTTTCAATGCCTGCTATTCAAGACAAGAGCACCAACAAGTATAAACAATATGATTTTCAAATATTTAAAACCCATAATTAATGCACAAATACTTACATGTTAAACACTCGATTTTCCTTTTGATTTTGACAACAACAGTAAATCTGTTTGCTCAACATATCTCTACAATGAATGCTGTTGTCTAATTAGGATTTGATGATTATCAGGACCCAATTAAATTAGAAAAAATCAGAGCCGTTTTTAACAAACACAGTAAAAAGTTTGGATACGCACTCAATTCTCAGGCAGGAAATTTAAGAGAGCATACTAATAATTATTGGAATCAGAAGTAAAAGCCGGTGAAAGTTTAAGTAGGGCCTGCTGAAAATCTTTATTAGGACTTATTATCAAACAATTAAACTGTTTTTAAGAATTTAAATGCAAGGTTTTTAAGAGCAAGTACTTAAAAATCCTTCCATCAAGTAAAATTAGTTTTCAAATTAAATAAAGACAGTTTTTTCAGCAGGCCCTAAGTACTAATCAATTAAAACCGGGAATCTATTTTAGTCGATTTTATAAAGACAGTGAAAGTTGCAGTTTTAAACTACTAAAGAACTAACATAAAAAAGGCTTTTTCATCAAAATGAAAAAGCCTTTTTTATGTTTAACTATTTGAATACTATAAGTGAATACATTCGCCGTAAGCCTGAGCCGCAGCTTCCATAATGGCTTCACTCATGGTAGGATGCGGGTGAACTGACTTAATGATTTCCATTCCGGTTGTTTCAAGTTTTCTTGCAACAACTACCTCAGCAATCATTTCAGTAACGTTTGCACCAACCATATGAGCACCTAAAAATTCACCATATTTAGCATCAAAAATTAATTTAATAAATCCTTCTTTCACGCCACCTGCACTAGCTTTACCACTTGCACTAAAAGGAAATTTACCAATTTTAATTTCATAACCAGCTTCTTTAGCTGCTTTTTCAGTATAACCTACGGAAGCAACTTCAGGTGAGCAATAAGTACATCCCGGTATATTATTATAATTTAAAGGTTCAGGGTGATGACCTGCAATTTTCTCAACACAAATAATACCTTCAGCACTAGCAACGTGAGCCAAAGCAGGACCTTTAACTATATCACCGATTGCATATACACCTTTGATATTCGTTGCATAATAATCATCAACTAAAACTTTGCCTTTATCGGTTTTAACACCAACAGATTCTAAGCCTAAATTTTCAAGATTTGTTTGAATACCAACTGCTGATAAAACAACATCTGCTTCTAGATCAACAATACCTGTAGCCGTTTTAACTTTTACTTTACAAGTTGCACCTTTAGAATCAACAGATTCCACAGAAGCAGCAGTCATGATTTCGATACCTGACTTTTTGAAAGATTTGGTTACTTCTTTTGAAACCTCTTCATCTTCAATAGGAAGGATATTTGGCATGAATTCTACGATAGTTACTTTAGTGCCCATGCTATTGTAGAAATAAGCAAATTCACAACCAATTGCTCCTGAACCCATCACAATCATCGATTTTGGTTGTTGAGGCATTACCATTGCTTCTCTATAACCAAGTACTTTTGTACCATCAATTTTGATATTAGGTAATTCACGGCTTCTGGCACCAGTAGCCAAAATAATGTTTTTAGCTTCAACTGTTTTTTTAGCACCGCTGGCATCAGTAACTTCAACTTTAGAACCTGAAAGAAGTTTACCATATCCTTGAATCACATCAATTTTATTCTTTTTCATCAGGAAGGCAATCCCTTTGCTCATTCCATCTGCAACACCACGACTTCTTTTTACAACAGCAGAAAAATCATGTTCTGCTTCTGAAACAGTAATACCGTAATCTTTTGCATGTTTGATATATTCAAAAACTTGGGCTGATTTTAATAATGCTTTAGTTGGGATACAGCCCCAATTTAAACAAACTCCACCCAACTCAGATTTTTCAACGATAGCTGTTTTTAGTCCTAACTGACTTGCACGAATGGCAGCCACATATCCACCGGGACCGCTACCAATTACTACTAAATCGTAATTCATGTGTTTTAATATTTGGTGCAAAATAACCCAAAAAGCCAGAACATTCAATACAATTTAAGGAGGAAGCCGTGTAAGATTTTGTTTATTAGAAGCAATAAAGTAGCGAAATGCCGATGAAACATGCATTTGAAGAGAAAAAAATCTCTTAAATTGCGGCAAATTAAAAAGCCATGCGTATAGCTGAAATCCATACAAACAAAGGTGTAATGAAGATTGAATTCTTTGAAAATGATGCACCAAAAACAGTAGAAAATTTTTGTAAACTAGCCGAAAGCGGCTATTACAACGGTATTAAGTTTCACCGTGTAATTCCTGATTTTGTTATTCAAGGTGGCGATCCAACAGGCACTGGTGCAGGCGGACCGGGTTATTCAATTCCATGTGAATTAACAGGTGGAAACCAATACCACGACAGAGGAGTTTTAAGTATGGCTCATAGAGGTCGTGATACTGGTGGTTCTCAATTTTTCATTTGTCATAACCGCTCAAATACTCAACATTTAGACAGAGTTCATACTTGTTTTGGAAAAGTAGTTGAAGGAATGGATGTAATTGAACAAATTCACCAAGGTGATGTGATGGATAAAGTGGTAGTTGTTAATCAGTAATACCCCATGTTACAATTAAATTATATCAGGGAAAACCTTGAGGAAGTAAAAAACAAACTTGCCAAAAAGCATGTAAAAAACATTGCTGATATTGACGAGATGTTAAAACTTGATGACGAAAAGAAAAAGTTAAAACTTCAAGTTGAAAACAACCAGGCTGAAGCTAATCAAATTGCCAAAAAGATTGGTGAATTGATGAAAACAGGTCAAAAAGAAGAAGCTGAAACAATCAAGGTTCGTTCCAATGAATTAAAAGAAGCTGCAAAAGACCAGGAAACTTTATTGAAGAAACTGGAAGATGATATCTATAATATTCTGGTTACTTTTCCGAACCTTCCTAATGAAATTGTACCTGAAGGAAAAACTCCTGAAGAAAACTTAAATGTTCATCAATGGGGTGAAATTCCAAGTTTGTATGAAGGAGCAGTTCCTCATTGGGATTTAATTAAAAAATACGATTTAATTGATTTTGAATTAGGAGTAAAAATTACCGGTGCAGGCTTTCCCGTTTACAAAAACAAAGGAGCTAGACTACAAAGAGCCATGATTAACTTCTTTTTGGATGAAGCAATTAAAGCGGGTTATAGTGAAATTATGCCTCCCCTACTTGTTAATTCTGATTCGGGTTTTGGAACCGGACAATTACCGGATAAGGAAGGACAAATGTACCATGCAACTGTAGATGATTTGTATTTGATTCCAACTGCAGAAGTTCCAATTACCAATATTTACAGAGATGTAATTTTAAAAGAAGAAGATCTTCCAATTAAAAATGTTGGTTATACACCTTGTTTTAGAAGAGAAGCAGGAGCCTGGGGGGCACATGTAAGAGGATTGAACAGGTTACATCAATTTGATAAAGTAGAAATTGTTCAAATTGCTCATCCTGATCATTCTTATGAAATTCTTGAAGAAATGGTGAAACATGTTCAAGGATTATTGGAAAAACTTGAATTACCTTATAGAATTTTAAGATTATGTGGAGGTGACATGAGTTTTTCATCAGCATTAACTTATGATTTTGAAACTTATAGTGCTGCTCAACAACGTTGGTTGGAAGTAAGTTCTACATCAAATTTTGAAAGTTTTCAGGCCAATAGAATGAAATGCAGATTCAAACCTAAAGAAGGTAAAAATCAATTGGTGCATACATTAAATGGAAGCGCATTAGCTTTACCAAGAATTTTGGCAACAATGTTAGAAAACAACCAAACATCTGACGGAATTAAAATTCCTAAAGCACTACAAGCTTATACAGGTTTTGAAATGATAAATTAGAAAGAAAGTTGTTTATAAGAAAGCCCACAGTCAGCAATGAAAGTGGGCTTTTTTATTGAAGCTAAAAAGTTTAGAGAATTTATTCAGCTATACTTTTATTTGAATCGAAATTTTCTTCCGGAGTAGTTTGATTTTCTTCCAAATTTGCATGTCCTTGGGTTAGTAAAATTAATACAAAGCCAATTGTTATTGCAGCATCAGCTATATTAAAAACCGGTCGAAAAAACTCAAAATCTTCACCTGCCCAAAAGGGAAACCATTCAGGAATTGTAGTTTGAACCAATGGAAAATATAACATATCAACTACTCTACCATGAAACCATGAATCATACCCAAAATAAGCACCATAAAATACTGAATCAATAATATTACCAAGAGCTCCGGCAGCTATAAATGTCCATGAAATAACATACGACATAGCCATTCCTTTTTTGGCCATAGATTGAATATACCAAAGTATTCCCATCACAAAAATAATTCTAAAAACAGTTAGGAATACTTTTCCGGTTTTACCGCCAAACTCAATTCCAAAAGCCATTCCATAGTTTTCAGTAAAATGTAATTTGAACCAGTTACCAAAAACATTTACTTCTTCGCCCAACATAAAATGGGTTTTGATATACAATTTTACGAATTGGTCGAAAAGCAGGATTCCAACTAGTAATAAAGCAGGAATGACAATTTTATTATTCATGAACTACAAATCTATTTAAAAGCGTGAGCAAAAAAAAGCTGTATCAAAAACCATTAGTTATTGATACAGCCAAATATATAAGCGATAATTTACTTATTTATATTGTTGAAGTTTAGCCTCCATACTTAAAGTAGTATGAGGAACTGCTCTCAATCTTTCTTTTGAGATTAACTTGCCAGTAACCTTACAGATACCATAAGTTTTATTTTCAATTCTGATTAAAGCATTTTCTAAGTTTTCGATGAATTTACGCTGACGAGCAGCTAATTGACTCAAATATTCTTTTTCAGAAGTTGATGCACCATCATCAATTTTATTGTACGCATTATCTGTATCAGCTCCACCATTAATACCAGGATTTTGCATCTGGCCTAATAAGTTGCTTAATTCTTCACGAGCTACAACTAATTTTCTATTGATAATTTCTTTGAATTCTGCTAAATCAACATCACTGTAACGTTTTGCATCAACCATATGAGCTTCTTCTTTTTTCTCTTCAAAAACAGGAACCTTACTAACTACAGGTTTCAATTCTTTTTTAGGAGCAGCAGGTTTAACTACAGCTTTTACTTCTGGTTTAGCCACTTTAGCTTTAACTACAGGTTTAACTACAGCTTTTACACCTGGTTTAGCAACTTTAGCTTTAACAACAGCTTTTAGCTCTGGTTTAGCCACTTTAGCTTTAACTACAGGTTTTACAGGCTCAGCTTTCTTTACTTTTTTTGGAGCAACCTTTTTAGAAACCGGTTTTGCGATAGTCTTTGCCGGCGCTTTTTTAGGAGTAACTTTTACAGCCGCTTTCTTAGGAGCTGCTTTTGCAACTGGCTTTTTGGCAACTGGCTTAGCCTTAGCAATTACTTTTTTAGGAGCTTTAGCAGCGGCTTTTTTCGCAATTGGTTTAGCTACAGGCTTTTTAGCTGTTGGTTTTACAGCAGCTTTTTTAGGGGCTGCCTTTTTAACAACAGGCTTAGCTACCACTTTTTTAGTTGCCTTTTTTGCAACAGCTTTTTTAGGACCAGCTTTTTTAAGAATAGGTTTAGCTACCACTTTCTTCACTTGCTTTTTTGGAGCAGACTTAGACGCTGCCTTTTTTGGAGCAACTTTTTTAGGAGCAGGTTTAACTGCTTTTTTGGGAGATGTTTTTACCGCTGCTTTTTTAGGAGCCGCTTTAACTGCCGCCTTTTTAGGAGCCGTCTTCACTGCAGCTTTTTTAGGAGCTGCTTTTTGCTTTTTAGCTGGTGTTTTTGCAACAACTTTTTTCGCCGCTTTAGCAGGTGCTTTTTTTGCTGGCGACTTTTTACTCTTTTGGGCCATAGACAATTTACGCTTTTGAGATACTAACTTGAATCCTGTTTTCATCGACTTCTATTGTATTTTCGAGGCTTGAAGCCAATTCGAACTCAATAGAGATCGCCAATAGTTCAGTGCAAATATAGCTTTTGAACTGATTAATAGAACTTTTTATATAATCGTGAGCTTCAATTTTTATTAAAATCTTATCCGTTACCTCCAAATTCATCTCTTTTCTGAGCGATTGTAACTTGCTGATAATCTCTCTTGCAACTCCTTCTTCCTTTAATTCAGCGCTAATAGACACATCCAATGCCACAGTTAAACGTCCTTCATTAGCAACTTTGTAACCTGAAATTTCTTTCGACAAAATTTCAACATCTTCTAATAAGATTGAAATTTCTTCACCTTCCACTGCAATTTTACAATTGCCATTGGCCTCAAGTTCAGAAATTTTGTCCTGCTTTAAGTTTACAATCTCTGCTGCAACCGCTTTCATTTTTGCCCCAACCTTTTTTCCTAAAGTTTTAAAATTAGGTTTGATTGACTTATCAATAGCATCAATAAATGAAAGTTCTTTTACGTTTACTTCAGCCAGAATCAAATTTTGAACATGAACAATTTCATCTTTTATTCTTTGATCAACCAATGGAATTAAGATTTTTTGCAATGGCTGACGAACTTTAATATTTTCCTTTTTTCTGATAGATAAAACCAGAGAAGAAATTTTCTGAGCATAATCCATTTGTTCCTCAAGCACCAAATCAATTGCTGCTTTATTTACAACTGGTAAATCAGTTAAATGCACAGATTCTGCTTTTCCACCTAAGTTTTTGTATAACCAATCTGAGAAAAATGGAGAAATCGGACTCATTAACTGAGAAGTAACCATTAAACATTCATACAAAGTTTCGTATGCAGCCTGTTTATCGGCATTCATCTCTCCTTTCCAGAATCTTCTGCGACTTAAACGCACGTGCCAGTTAGATAAATGATCAGAAACAAACTCTTCAATTGCTCTTGCAGCCGGAGTTGGATCATAATTATCCATATTGGTTCTTACCTTTTTAACAAGGCTTTGTAATTTTGAGTAAATCCAACGGTCTAACTCTGTTCTTTGAACCAATGGAGTTGTTTTTTCAGGATTGAATTCAAATCCATCGATATTGGCATAAATAGCAAAAAAGCCATAGGTATTGTATAAAGTTCCAAAGAACTTACGCTGACCTTCTGCAACACCTTCCAGGTCAAACTTCAAATTATCCCAAGGGTCACTGTTCGAAACCATGTACCATCTTGTGGCATCAGCACCATATTTGGCAATTGTTTCAAATGGATCAACCACATTACCTAAACGTTTACTCATTTTGTTCCCGTTTTTATCGAGAACCAAACCATTCGCAATTACATTTTTATATGAAATGCTATCAAACAATAAAACAGATAAGGCATGTAAAGTAAAGAACCAACCGCGGGTTTGGTCAACGCCCTCTGCAATAAAATCTGCAGGGAAATTGTTTCTAAATACTTCTTCATTTTCGAAAGGCCAGTGCCATTGTGCATAAGGCATTGCACCACTATCAAACCAAACGTCGATTAAATCCGGCTCGCGGAACATTTTTTCGCCTTTTGAAGAAACCAAAATCACCTGGTCAACAAAAGGTTTATGAAGGTCTTTCATCACAAAATCCGAAGACATAAAACCGGCTTTTACAGAGGCTTCAATTTCTGATAATAATTCTGCCTCCGAACCAATACAACGTATTTCTAAATTATCCTCAGTTTTCCAGATTGGCAATGGAGTTCCCCAGTATCTAGAGCGAGAAAGATTCCAATCCACCAAATTTTCCAACCAATTACCAAAACGCCCGGTTCCAGTGTGTTCAGGTTTCCAATTAATTGTTTTGTTCAATTCTACCAATCTGTCTTTAACGGCAGTTGTTTTAATGAACCAACTTTCTAATGGATAATATAAAATTGGCTTATCTGTTCTCCAGCAATGCGGATAAGTATGATCGTATTTCTCTTTTTTGAAAAGTTTTCCTTCCAATTGTAATTTAAGCACGATTCTTTCATCAACACTTAAATAATTTAATTTAGAAGTATCTTTAATTACTCCACTTAATTTTACTTTCTGAACCTCTAATTCAGCAGCTTTTTCTGCATCCGTTAAATAAGCTTCTTTAACATATTCTTCACCATAAAGAAATTCACCATCTTGCACTTCAGGTAAAAACTTTCCTCTTTTATCAACCAAAGTTAAAGAGCCAATTCCGTTCTGGCGTGCTACTTTAAAGTCATCCGCACCAAAACTAGGAGCAATATGTACAATACCGGTACCATCTTCTGTAGTGACAAAATCACCGGTAATGATTTTAAATGCATCACCATTATCAACTTTTGCAAATGGAAGTAATTGTTCGTATTCAATTCCTGCTAAATCTTTTCCCTTAATTTCACCTAATAAAACATAAGGTATAGATTTATCACCGGCAACATAAGCACTGTAATCCAACTCCGTTTGTTCTGCTTTGAAATACTTAGCCATTAAATCCTTTGCCAAAACAACCACTACCGGCTCATAGGTAAAAGGATTATAGGTTTTGATGATTGAATAATTGATTTTTTCGCCAACTGCTAAAGCTGTATTTGAAGGTAATGTCCATGGAGTGGTTGTCCAAGCCAAAGCAAAAACAGATTCAGGGCCACTATAAACCGATGAAGCTCCTTTTAAACGGAACATCGCTACAGCAGTTGTATCTTTTACATCTTTATAAGTGCCAGTCTGATTCAATTCATGCGAACTCAAACCGGTTCCGGCAGCAGGTGAATATGGCTGAATGGTATAACCTTTGTATAAATAACCTTTATCGTAAAGCTTTTTTAATAAGCTCCACAAGCTTTCGATATAGTTGTTTTCATAAGTAATATAAGGATCATTCAGGTTAACCCAATATCCCATTTTATTGGTTAGGTTGTTCCAAACATCCGTAAACTTCATTACATCTTTACGGCAAGCTTCATTGTATTCTTCAACAGAAATTTTCTTACCAATATCTTCTTTTGTAATACCCAAAGTTTTTTCAACTTGTAATTCAACAGGCAAACCATGTGTATCCCAACCGGCTTTTCTTTTTACCTGAAAACCTTTTAAAGTATTGTAGCGACAGAACATGTCTTTTACAGCACGGCTCATTACGTGGTGAATACCGGGCATTCCATTTGCGCTTGGCGGACCTTCATAAAAAACAAAGGAAGGTGCACCATCTCTATTGCTTACACTTTTTTCAAAAACCTGATTTTCGTTCCAATACTTCAGAACTTCCTCTTCAAATGCAGGAAAATCTAATTTTTTAAACTCTTTATACTTACTCATTTCTTAAAACTCTCATTTATAGCAATTATGCCAATTTTTAAAAGCCTGCAAAAATAGCATTATAAATAGAGAATTGGAAATGATGAGAAAGAATAAGATTTGGATTAATAAATCCTTAACAATAAGATAATTAAGAGAAATTCAAATACTAGAAAATTGAATTTTGTTAATCTTCAGGCTCCACATCAACCAAAACAGTTTCAAATTCCTCTTTTGCATTGATACTTTTTGCCAAAGAAAGTAACATGGATGGCAATAATAAAAGGTTCATAAACATACCAAATAATAAGGCCAATGATGTTAGCACTCCTAAAGCAACTGTGCCTCCAAAATTTGATGCTGCAAAAATGATGAAGCCTGCAAAAAGCGCCACAGCAGTATAAATAATACTTGGACCAGCTTCCATTAAACTTTCAGGGATAGCGATATTCATATCCCAATTGTGCTTTTTGAGTGAATTTCTGTATTTAGCTAAATAATGAATGGTAAAATCGACTACAATTCCGTAAGCAATACTAAAAATAATAATGGTTGATGGCTTCAATCTGATATCAAAATAACCCATGATTCCAAATGTCATAATCAATGGTATTAAATTAGGAATCAACGAAATAAGCACCATTTTCCAACTAAAGAACAAAAATGCCATCATGATTGAAATAATCACCAAAGCTGAAATCATACTTTGAATGAGGTTTTCTATCAGGTAATCATTTCCTTTTAAGAAAATTGCGCTGGTTCCGGTAATTTTAACATCGTACTTATCTTTAGGAAATATTGAATCTATTTTTTGTTGAACACTAGCCGACAATACTTTCATTTTCTGCGAACCAATATCAGCCATTTGAACACTCACTCTTGCAACTCTAAAATTACTGTCAACCATCGACTTTAACAAACCTTTGCTATTTCCTCCTTTTGGTAGAAACTCCACAATATTCGTGATATCAACTACACTTGGTACTACATAAAATCTGGCTTCTCCATTATTCATTGCCTGATTTGCAAATTTCAGAAAATCAACAATAGAAACCGGACGAGAAAATTCAGCGTATTGATGTAATTCCTTTTCTAAACGATTAATTTTTTGAAGAACCACATAATCCTTAATACCATCTTCTCTTTTTGTATCGATTTTAATTTCGAAAGGAAGTGTTCCTTTTAAATGTTTTTCAAAAAATTTCAAATCCTGAAAAACCTTATCCGATTCTGGCAAATCATCAACCACATAACCTAAATTTTGCACTTTAAACGCACCAAAAACCGAAACTATTAGCAAAACTGTAGTAGTTATATAAATGTACTTTCTTTTGTTATAAACCAAATAATTACAATAATCCAAAACTTTATTCAACCTAACTCCATCTAAATGTTTGGTGTGATGAGGTTGTGGTGGAGGCAAATACGAATAAACAACAGGAATAAAAACCAATGAAATTATATAAATCACCATGATTACAATTCCCGAAACGATTGAGAATTGATCTAGCATAGCTGAACCTGAGAAACTAAATACCACAAAACCAACTGCTGTAGTGACATTTGTTAGAAATAGAGCTAATCCGTTTTTAGAAATTAATCTCAGAATTGCCAACATTTTATTGCCATGTTTACTAAACTCTTGGTGATAAACATTCAACAAATAAATACAATTCTGAACTCCGATAATTACCATTAAAGGTGGCAGAATTCCTGTTAAAAGTGTGATTTTGTATCCAAAAATTGCTAAAGTTCCTAATGTGGTTATAACCCCTATAACAACAATTATTATTGAAAAAATTACTGCTGAGAAAAACTTAAAAAAAATGAAAATAAATAAAGCAGTAACTGCAATTGATAAGTAGGTAAATATTTTAATTTCATCAGAAACTTTAGAACTGTAAATAGTTCTAACATATGGCAAGCCCGATAAATGGATTTGAGTTTTGTATTTCGCACCTAATAAATTTGCTCTTTCTTCAATGCTTTTTACAAGTGGAATCCTGGCTTTGCTGTCGAGTTTATCTTTTTTTAAAGTTACCGCCATTAAGGTTACCTGAGATTCCGGATTATAAAGCAAACCTTCATAAAAACGTAAATCCTTTAATTGTCTTTCAAATGAATCTACATCAGATTGTGTTTTGAATTTACTGACAACCAGCGGTTTCAACTCTAATAACTGTGTAGAATCGTTTTTATAAAGATTATATAATTTAGTAATGGATAAAACCTTTTCAACACCATCAATTTTTTCAATATCATCGCATAAAGCAGCCCAATCTGAGAAGAATTTTTGTTGGAAAAGTTTATCCTGCTGCACACCGATAACCATGATATTTCCATCTTCACCAAAGGTTTCTTTGAATTTTACATACTCTATAAAATCTGGGTCATCCTGAGGAATCACTTTTGCAAAATCATAAGTCATTTGAACTTTGGTGGCAAAAAATCCCATTCCCAGTGTAAAAACACCCAAAGCAACCAATATCCAAAATCGGTTACGTAAAATATAAGTACCAAACGTATTCCACATAGTAATCGGCAAAAGTACTTAAATTATAAGAACCATGTCATCATTAAATTGTAAATGAGATAAGTTGAGTTAAATCGCAGGTAAACCAAAGATTATAGAGTCTATTTTTGTCAAAATGAATCAATTTTCAGAAAATTGCACGTAAAAATGAAACTAAATTTCACCAATGCGGTACGAAACTAATTTGCATATCGTTTATTTGTGTTTCTAAAAAATGAAAAGACTAATTTTTCTTGCAATTGCGCTTTTCCCTGCGTTCATGCAA
>JBIPMI010000228.1:0-5096 GCA_044369215.1 Bacteroidia bacterium
TCTATTATTGATGTGATTGAAATTCTTACAGGAAGCAGTATTCCTAAACGCTATTGGAGCGACCTTAAAAAGAAACTTACTACAGAAGGGAGTCAGTTGTACGAAAATATCGTACAACTGAAATTTGAGTCAACTGATGGTAAAAAGTATGCCACAGATTGTCTAGATACACCGAATCTCTTGAGACTTATTCAATCCATTCCCTCACCCAAGGCAGAACCATTCAAACAATGGCTAGCAAAGGTTGGCTATGAGCGGATGCAAGAAATTCAAGATCCTGAAATGAGCTTAGAAAGAGCCAGAGAAAATTGGCAAAAATTCGGCAGAAGCGAAAAGTGGATTCAGCAAAGAATGACTGGTCAGGAAACCCGAAATAAACTCACAGATTATTGGAAGGAAAATGATGTTAAAAAAGGAGATGAGTTCGCTTTCCTAACCAATATCATTCACCAAGAATGGACAGGCTTAACAGTTAAAGATCACAAAGATTTAAAGGGACTCAAATCCCAAAATTTAAGAGACCACATGAGTGAAGCTGAATTAATTTTCACAGCATTGGCCGAACTTTCAACTCGACAAATAGCAGAAACAGTTGAAGCTAAAGGTGTAAAACAAAATGCACTTGCAGGGAAAAAGGGCGGAAAAATCGCAAAGGATGCAAGACTCGCATTGGAAGAAAAGACTGGTAAAACAGTAATTACGAATGAAAACTTTTTACCACCTACAAGTTCCAAAAAACGATTGAAGAAATAGAAATCAAAAAGAGTTTAAGCCAGCTAAAACTATAATTCGGAGTTACGATTGTTGCTAATCGGACTTTTGTAAACAATAGATAAATGAATCCTTTCTGAAGCTGACATATCTGTATTTATCATAATTTCTAAACTAAGCTCATGATATAGTTTTTCAATGAGCTGTTTGTTTTCATAAACTGAATAATACTCTAATACTCCAGAATTGTTCTTCAAGCAATAGATTTTATCTTTATTAAACTGAATTCTATTTGAAAGTTCTAAAGGTTCAACGGCATACAATAAAAAATAGATAAAGTCGTAAAACTTTTGTTTTAAGAATTTAGCATCAAACTCTTTGTTTTTCTTGAAAGTACTTTCTTTTAACTCAACATATTCATTGAAACTATTCAGTTTCTTTTGATAAACATACCAACACAATTCAGCAAAAATTGCTGGGAATTTACTATCTATATAAATCAAGTTTAAATACTGCTTTTTATCGAGAAATGTCATTTTATGCATGGAATCCTCAGGCTCAACATATTCATGATCAAGGACATTTTCCTTTAAGTTTAAATGATACTTCGCCAAATACAAATTATTGAGTTTAACAAAATCTGTAAGTTGAGGTTGGGTTAATGAGGACATTTGTAGAGTATTGGATTTTACTTTTGAAATTTTTTATGAAATATAAGACTGAATAGAATTGAAAAAATACACAAAAGAGTACTAAGATAAAATTGCTCTATTCTATTTCTTTAGTTAGTTTCAATATGTATAATTGTATATAAAATAATCGGCTATTTAATAGGATTGAATTCGAATATTACCACTACATTTTGCAAGAATCAATTACTAAATATTTAGCTGCATTAAAGAACCTTAAAAGGGGACAAACTCCTTATGGATTGGCACCACATAAACCAGTGTTGTTGCTTAGTATTCTTCAGGCAGTCCAAAATAAATTGATTACTACTAATCAGATATTTGTTACACCTGAATTGATTTGTTTGTTCAAATCAAATTGGAATAAACTTGTTAATACGGGTCATGTTTGCACATTTGCACTTCCATTCTTTCACTTGCATAAAGAGAAATCAAAGATTTGGAAGATTATACCTAAATATGGTTTCGAAGCAATAATTGTAAGTAAAGAATCTATCTCAAGCTTGACGGAGTTAAACAACATGATTGAATATACTAAGCTTGATGATGAACTATTTGCTTGTATGCAAAATGATGATTCAAACAATCTATTTCAATACTTTCTATTAGACCAATACTTCCACGACACAAAAGGAAATTATATAAAAAATAGTAGAGAGTATTTAGATTTATTCAACCAAATTGAATCTAAATTATTAAATGAACCTCCACAGAATTACGCAACTGAAATCAAAAAGTTGATTGAAGAAAAAAATGAAGAAGAAGTGTTTTTAAGAGGAAGCATGTTTAAAAGAGAAATACCAAAAATCTATAATAATACCTGTTGTATTTCCGGAATGAGAATTGAATCTTCTTTGAATATCTCAATGATTGATGCTTGTCACATTGTACCTTTCAGTGAAAGTTATGATGACACTATATCAAATGGAATTGCGCTTTGCCCTAATTTGCATCGGGCCTTTGATAGAGGATTGATTGGAATAGATGAAAATTACAGGGTTATAGTTTCTGATAAATTTATTGAAAACGAAAGTGGATTTAACATCAAGCGATTTAAAAACAAAGAAATTTTATTGCCCAAGTCAATTAATTATTACCCAAGTATTTCAAATTTGGAAAAACATAGGAATCGTTTTATTATGAATTTTCAATAACCGGTAAGCCAATATTTTTCAAATACTCGAATGTGGAATTGTAGAATTCAGGTTTTCTAGTATGGTCCTCAACATTCCCTTCTGGTACAACTATTATTATTCCTTGTCTTGCTCTTGTAAGTAAAACTCTATAGGCATTTATCAAATACTTTTTCCTTTCTTCTTTATGGATCATTTGCCATTTGTTTCCTTTGAATGAATACGTTTTCCATCCTTCATCTGAATACCGAAGATCCCCATCCCAAGTTAAACAAACCCAATCCAATTCTAATCCTTGAACTTGAAATTCAGTTGCAACATCTTCCAAAAAATATGAAGA
Organism: Bacteroidia bacterium; assembly: GCA_044369215.1. GTDB lineage: Bacteria > Bacteroidota > Bacteroidia > UKL13-3 > UKL13-3 > CAISCU01. The sequence goes on from JBIPMI010000228.1 coordinate 2,874, forward strand.
TCTAATATCATCCTTTCCATCCAAAAACCAATTTACATGATTTATTGGTGTTCTTACATCCATTGCAAGTGGTTTTAATCTATAAGCTTGAGAGGAAACTACAATTCCATATCTTTCATTTCCTCTGGCTTTTTCTTTTAGCCAACTCCTTGCATCATTTACCGAACGTGTTAAAACTATCGGATAATTTTTGATAAGTTTATCAAGGGTTTTAGAGGCATTTTCATCAAAATCTAAAAGTTCCTTTACAAACCTAGACATATTCTCCGCTCGGTATGATCGCATTGAAACCGCTAAATGTAGATTTTTATTAAATTCAACAATATTGGTAGCTTCTAAACTTTCGATTATTTTAGTAGCATTATATTCACTCTCATAAAGGTTTGGTGAAATTCTTGTCTCCCAATGCTTAAATTGATTTTTAATTGAATACAACCACTCGGATATTCCTGCTTCCCCTGTATTTATTTCTTGACCGCCACCAACTAAACAAATTATAACTGCCCAATCCTGATGTCTATCTAAACAAGAAATTAAATATTCTGGCTCTGAATAAGGGAAGTTACTTTCCCCCTTTTTTTCAGCCATAAATTTAACAGTTTGCTCCTTGTTCCATGCTCTTTGAGCTTCATCAAAAATCGCAACATGGTCGAATGGTGCTGATTGGTCTACCAAATATGCATCTCTATAGTGGTGAATAATTTGAATGAATGATTTTACACTATCTCTCGCAAATTGTTTTGTAATTTTAATTCCCTTTTTTCTTTCTTGTGCAACTTTATCTCTGGTTAGAGCCTCTTGGAGAATATCAACTAAAGGCTTATTTCCTGATAAAAATACACTTGAATTTCCTTTATTCTTATCTAAATGTTCAGCGGCAATTTTCAAACCCACTAATGTCTTTCCAGCTCCAGGAACTCCAGTCACAAAACAAATAATCTTTTTGCCATTTTCCTTGGCATAGTCTATTGTTTTCGATACATATTCAGTTGTAATCTTTAGGTTAATTGCATCTGCATCATTTCGAGTAATATCATCAACATTATGATTACTATATAATTTTACCGCAGCTTCAATAATTGTAGGCGTTGGAGAATATACACCGTTTATAAATTCAACTGAATCAATTTTAGTTGAATTATCAAAAAAGTTAATGACATTATTTATAACCTTCTTTAAGTCATTCGAATTTGTTTTTATTGGTTTAAACAAATTATCGTTGTGACTCGTAGAGACCAATTCTATTGGCAAGTCCTTAGCTTTTGAGGCAACTAAAATTGGAACCATTATTTTGTCAAAACTTGATTTATGAAAGTTCTTTAAATCTAAAGCATAATCCCAAACTTGGTCTGAGTCTGACTGATTATATTCCTTTTCACCTATTTTAAATTCAACAACAAAAACAACATTTTTGATTATTAGTATACAATCAACCCTTTTTCCCATTCTAGGTATTGAAAATTCAAAGAATATATTTCCTCTTAAATTTTGTAAGGAATCCTTTAAAATTTCTATTTGATTCTCCCATGCAATTAATTGTGTGCTAATGTGGCCTAATCTGCCATTAATTGAAATTTCACCTATAATAGTCTCCTTTGCTTTCAATTGAAATTCTGTAATTGAGTCAGAGTAGTAATAATTTAGCATTGATTAAAAGATGAGGGTAATATAAAATAAATTATAAGAAGATAAGCTATGTTTAATTATTCAACCCAATCACAACAAACCTTACGGGTTCAGGGCCGTTTTCAATCCAGATTTCGCCAGAGCCTAACATGATGCCTTGGTAGTTGTGGAAGAGGTTGCAAGTGCATGTTTCTTTTAGGGCTTTTTTGAAATTGTCGTTGTTAATTTGAGGGAAGTATTGAATGAACTCTTGTTCGTTTTTTAAATCTTTTGTTTTGCCATTGCCAATACTTACATGACAAGGATAGATCATTTGTTTGGCTAACCATTTACTGTCGGATAACAAAAAGGCTGATTTTACCTTTTGCATGTAGGCTTCAATAGCTTCATCATTGTTAGCTGCGTCGCTATAACGTTTTTCAATATTGCCCCCAACCATCGATACAACTCGAAGCTCAAATTGTTCTGCTTTTCCAATTTTTCTATCTATTCTAAATCCTTTTATTACTTCATTGTTTTTTGATGCATACAGTTTGCCTTTAATAATGGCTTTGAATCCCAATACATTTCCTTCAACCAAAAACAATACATCGTTTT
>JBIPMI010000020.1:0-16124 GCA_044369215.1 Bacteroidia bacterium
GTTTTTGCTTAATTCTTTCTACCTTAATTTTTAATCCTAAATGCATGTGGGAAGATGCATCTAATGATATTTTCGTAGCGATGATTCTATTAGCATTATGATGATTTTATTATTAATTTGATAGTTAGTTAATTTGCTAATTCATCAACCATATCTAAATAAGTATATCCATCTTTTGGTAGTTCATCTCCTGATTTTGAAGCACGTTTATGTCCCAATCTTACCATGATGATGTTTTTAGAGGGAATCACAAAAATGTACTGACCCAATATTCCTCTGGCATAAAAAATTTGTTCTCCTTTGTAGTTTGTAATCCACCATTGATAACCATAATTATCTACAGGTGTTTCATCTTGTTTTGCCAATGGAGAAGATTTAATAGATGCTTCTACATAGGAACTATCAACTATTTGTTCTCCATTCCAATTACCTTTTTTTAGGAATAAACTGCCAAATCTTGCGAAATCTCTTGCACTTGCATAGTAGCAGCAACTTACTTTTTCCATACCGTTTTCAGTATCTAAACTCCAGTATGAATCATCTTCTGCACCGATTTTTTTCCATAACTTTTCTGATGCATATTCAGCCACATTTTTACCTGTAACTTTTTTGATAATTATACCTAATAGCTGCGTATCTCCACCTTTATAATTATAGTGAGTTCCTGTTTTTTGTGATACATCAGGCTGCAAAACTGTTGCATTTACATCTGTTCCGTAATAAGCTTTAGCAGGCCAGCCAATTGGACTACCATAACTTTCATGAAAGTCTAATCCTGAACCCATCCATAATAAATGTTTGATGGTAATATCTTTATAAGCTTCGGCTTTAAATTCTTCAATATAATTGCCAACAGGTTCATCTAAACTTTTAATCAATCCATCTTTTAATGCAATACCAATCAAAATTGATGTGAAAGATTTTGCCATTGAAAATGAATTCGACAAACTATGTTCATTAGTTCCTTCCCAATATTCTTCATAAACCAAGCTATCATTCTGAATTAAACACAAAGCTGTTGTTTGGTAGTCAGCTGATGCAGTTAACAATTCTTTTGAAGGATGAACTTTACCATATCTGCTAGATTTAGGCCATGCTTGTGGGTTTCCAATCGAAATTTTTCTGCTAGGAAAATCTTGTAGCTCAAAAATATCCGGACCGGTTTTGCCACGGAAAATTGTCATGGCCAGCACCCTGTTTACATGCCAGTTACCGCTAACAACTAAGTAGATTTCAAGAAGAAGTATAAGAGAAACAAAAACGATGAATACCTTTTTTAGCAATTTCATGAAGGCAATTTACAAAAATGAGATTTAGTTTTTATACTCAAATTTCCACTCATAAGTTTGTTTTCCTTTTTTATCGATTCTGCTTCCTTTGGTAAATAGGCCTTGTGAATTGTAATCAAAATTATTTGAATAAAGCAATCCTTTTTTATTAGAGTTTTCGTGTTTTATTACTTGCCTGTCTGAGTTATACTGATAGACAGTTTTGTAATTCATCTCTCCTTTAAAATTATAGTTTTCGGTTTGAGTAAGTAAGGAGTCTGATGTATAGTAACGAATGTATTTAGTTACTTTTCCTTTTTCATTTTTATACTCTGAAATTTCCATGTAGGAACCATCATTTTTAATATCCTTTTTTACACAATAATTTCTGTTTTTTACTTTATTATTTTCCAGTTCCCCTTTTGGATCACATTCATAAGTATAGCGGTATTTCAGTTTGTTTTTACTGTTATAATAACGGGTTTCCTTTTTACTTCCATTTGGGTAAAATTCATACTCATATCTATAATTCAATTTTCCTTTTCTAATCGATTGGCTCATGATTAATTTGCCTGAATCATTGTATTGGTTTTCTAATCTCCAATTAGGAACATCAAGTTTATTTTTATTAAAGTAATCTCTTCTTATTTCTTTGTTGTTTTTATAAGTATATCTCGTTATGTAAATGGTATCCCCATTGGCTTTTTGAGCACGCATTTCATTCATTAGATTGTTTTGAAAATCACAATGAATATTCAACTTAATTTTCTTTCCTTTTTTTGAAAACTGATTGTATTCAATAATCCTTCCGGAATTATTCAGTTTATATTCTTTGACTTTAAAGAATTTCCCTGATTTTTTATCTTTAGCTGTTTCAATTACTTCTGTAATCTTTTGCTCTTTCAATTTCGTATTTTCTTCATACCATGTAACCTGGCTCGAATAGGGATAAAAAACAAACTGATAATATTGGCCGGAAAAAAATTGAGCATTCGCCTGAAAGAAGAAAACAATTAGGAGCAGAGTAAGTAGATTTTTCATATAGTTTAATTGAAGTAACTAAAACGAAAATATTGAAAATAAGTTACATGGTTTTTTAATATGGTATTAAATCAAAAAAAAATCCCCGCTTTTGGCGAGGATTTTTTTCTTTATGGAAGTAACTACTAGTAGTCCATTCCGCCCATACCACCTGGCATTCCGCCTGGCATTGGCATTGGGTTGTTTTCTTTTTCTTCAGCTAAAATACATTCTGTTGTTAAAATCATAGCAGCTACAGAAGCAGCATTTTGTAAGGCAACACGACTCACTTTAGTTGGATCAATAACACCTGCAGCAATTAAGTTTTCGTATGCTTCTGTACGTGCATTGTAACCAAAATCAGCTTTACCTTCTTTAACTTTATTTACTACAACTGAACCTTCACCACCTGCATTGGCAATAATCTGACGTAATGGCTCTTCAACCGCACGTTTGATAATAGCAATACCTGTAGACTCATCTTCGTTTGCACCTTTTAATTTTTCTAATGCTTCAACCGCACGGATATAAGCTACACCACCACCGGCAACGATACCTTCTTCAACAGCAGCGCGAGTTGCATGTAAAGCATCATCAACACGGTCTTTCTTTTCTTTCATTTCAACCTCAGTAGCAGCACCAATATAAAGAACAGCAACACCACCTGCTAATTTAGCCAAACGCTCTTGTAATTTTTCTTTATCGTAATCAGAAGTACTTGATTCGATTTGAGCTTTGATTTGGTTTACTCTAGCTTTGATATCTTCAGTTTTACCTGCACCATTGATAATAGTAGTATTGTCTTTATCGATAGTGATTTTTTCTGCCCTACCTAAGTAAGAGATGTCACAATTTTCTAATTTATAACCACGCTCTTCGCTAATAACTGTTCCACCTGTTAAGATAGCAATATCTTCCAACATGGCTTTTCTTCTATCACCAAAACCAGGAGCTTTTACAGCAGCGATTTTTAAGGCACCACGAATTTTATTTACAACCAAAGTAGCCAAAGCTTCACCTTCAACATCTTCAGCAATAATTACCAAAGGTTTTCCGGTTTGAACGACTGCTTCCAAAATAGGAAGCAACTCTTTCATATTACTTACTTTTTTATCGTAAATCAAGATATAAGGAGCATCTAAATCAGCTTCCATTTTATCTGCATTGGTAACAAAGTATGGAGATAAGTATCCACGGTCGAATTGCATCCCTTCAACTGTTTTAACTTCAGTTTCAGTACCTTTTGCTTCTTCAACAGTAATAACACCTTCTTTTCCCACTTTTGCCATTGCATCAGCAATTAATTTACCGATAACTTCGTCGTTGTTAGCGGAAATAGTAGCAACCTGACGAATTTTCTCGTTATCGTCACCAACTTGTTGTGACTGACTTTTTAAGCTTTCAACAACAGCATCTACAGCTTTGTCTATACCACGTTTTAAATCCATAGGATTTGCACCGGCAGCAACGTTTTTCAAACCTGCAGAAACAATAGCTTGAGCTAAAACAGTGGCAGTTGTTGTTCCATCACCTGCAATATCAGCAGTTTTTGAAGCAACTTCTTTTACCATTTGAGCACCCATGTTTTCGATAGGGTCTTTTAATTCAATTTCTTTTGCAACTGATACACCATCTTTAGTAACCGAAGGTGAACCAAATTTTTTGTCGATAACCACATTACGACCTTTTGGTCCTAATGTTACTTTTACAGCATTTGCTAATGCATCAACACCACGTTTTAACCCGTCACGAGCATCAACTCCGTATGATATTTTCTTAGTCATAATTTTTTAATGATTTGATTTATAATAAATTAAACAATTGCGAAAATGTCTGATTCACGCATAATCAAATAATCTTTGCCTTCAATACTAATTTCAGTTCCGGCATATTTTCCGTACAAAACGGTATCACCAGCTTTAACTGTTAAAGGTTCATCTTTTTTGCCATTACCAACAGCTATAACGGTTCCGCGTTGTGGTTTTTCTTTTGCAGTGTCCGGGATGATGATACCACCCGCTGTTTTTTCTTCTGCAGTTGCAGGTTCTACTAGAACTCTGTCTGCTAATGGTTTTAAGCTTACTGACATATACTTTTATTTAATTTAGTTTTAAAATACAAATGGTAAATAGCAAGAGATGTGCCATTCAGTAGTGGCTGACATTTTTACTTAAACCGATTACAATTTGCGTAAAAATGTCGGATTTATTGCCAATTTATCTATTTTTATATTTCATACAACCTTAGAAAAATTAAATTTGACTTGTTAAATAAGTGAGTGCTTATGCCTATTGATGAACATGACGTAATCCAAGGCTGCATAGATGGAAAAAGGAGCAGCCAAAAACAACTTTACGAGCATTTTGCCGGTAAGATGTTAGGGGTATGCATGCGTTATGCCAAAGATAGGGCTGAGGCTGAAGATATGCTACAGGAAGGTTTTTTGAAAGTTTTCCAGGGCATTTCAAAGTTCAAAGGGGAGGGGAGTTTCGAAGGCTGGGTTAGAAGAGTAATGGTTTACAATGCCATTAATCATTATAAACACAGAAGTCGGAAATTTCAGGAAGATCTTGATAAAGAGGATATCGATGCTGTTTATCAAGATCATATTCTTGAGAAAATATCAGCCAAAGAAATTTTGGCACTTGTGCAACATATGCCCGAAGGTTATAGAGTAATTTTTAATCTTTACGCCATAGAAGGGTATACGCACAAGGAAATTTCAGAACAATTGGGAATTGCTGTTGGCACAAGTAAATCTCAATATTCCAGGGCTAAGCAGTTTATGCAAGGTTTACTGGCAAAACATTATCAGATTTTAAATGAGCCTTTTGAAGAAGCAAAATAAGTTCGAGGAGTCCATCAAAGCCAAAATGTCGGAATTGGAAACAAAACCTTCCGATTCTTTATGGGCTAAATTGGAGAAGGAATTAGATACTGATTCCTTTGAGCCAACTCTCAGTGCCAAATTTGAAGACTTTTCTTTACCTGTTTCAGAACAAACCTGGACAAATATTGAGGCGCAACTACCTCAGGAAAAAAATAAAAAAAGAATCCTTGCTTTCTGGTTTACCGGAATTTTCCTAAGTGCATTAAGTCTCGGATTTATAGCGAGCAGATTCTATTTCCCCGATAATTCTTCTGAAAATTCTATAGCAATTGTAAATGGACCTCAAAAAGTTGAAAAACAATTGCCTCTTTTCAATCAACAAAAACTAAATGAAGTGGAATCTTCTACCCAAGAAGAATCTTCAAACCAACAAAAAATAAAAAACTCCTCATTATCTAATGAGGAGACAAAACAAAATTCAGTTTCTGAAATCAAAGTCACTGAAAGTTCCAGGTCTGAAAATATAACTTCTGAAAACACTGTTTCAGATAATTCTATTGCAAAAAAAATTGAATCAGTTGCATCACCTGCCAAGAGTTCATCTAAAAAGTCAAAAGCAAAAAACTCATCTGTAAAAACTATTTCAAACTCCGCTGTTGCAGTTGGTAAAATTGCTTTGGGGGCAAAATCTTCAAAAGCTAAAAATCAATCTGCTGATTTAGGTTCAAATACGAATTCTACTTCTTCAGTAATTCCCCCTGTTGATTTAAACACCAAACAAACTATAAATACTCCGCAATTAGCTCAAACTATTGAAAAATCAAATCCTGTAAAACAAGAAGTTCGTGAGTTGCAAGAAGCTAATGCTAAGATTAAATTAGAAGATGTTCAAATTAAATTTGATAAGGATTCTATTATAAGAACTCAAGAAGTTAATACTGAAAATTACGTAAGTGAAGAGGATAAGCCCGGAAAGTTTTCAATATCTGCAATTGTTGGTGTTTTTAGAACCGAAATGCTTTTAAGTAAACCAAGTTCAAGTATTTACGACTTAAATAAGGTTTTTGATTTAAGAAGTAAATTGGAAAAACCTTCAGTTGATTGGGCCGGGGGATTTCTCTTAAATTATCATGTTAATAATCATTGGATGATTTCTTCAGGTGTTCAAATCAGTAACTTCAAACAAGCCTTACACTACGATTTAGCAGACCCAAAGGCTGATACTTTTGGACAAATACAGTCTCAGAATTTGTATTTACATCCAACTGATTCAATTATTGAAGGCCACGTAAAGACAGCAGTTAATAAATACAGTTTTACTGAAATTCCCATTTGGATTACCTATTCAATCTTAACAGATAAAAAAATTGGGTTTGATTTTATGTTGGGATATAGTTTTGCTTTTTTAACCTCAGTTAATGCTTATATGCCAGATCCTGCTTTGGTTGGTTTGCTGACAGTTAATGACAAAACAAGTTTTCCATTTTTAAAAGGAAGTTCCTTTATCAATATTGCGCCGGCAGTTACTTATAGAATTAACAATACCGTTCAATTGGGTTTAATGCCTCAATTTAAGTTGGGATTAAGTTCTGTAATCGATAATAAAAATTGGATTCAAGAAAAACCAATGGCAATTGGAATTAATTTCTATCTCAGAAAAAGATTCTAATCTTCAGTTTTTTTTTAAGCATTTCTAATAACATCAAAAGCTATTAAAGCAATCACTTTTGGTATCATTGTTTCTATTGGATCCCTTCGCATTTAGTTCCTATTAAAAATCAATTTACTAGTTCATTATTGTTCCGATTTTAGAAAAATTACTTTTGTTAAATCAGAGTATTACTAAAATTGGTTTTGTCAAAATTAAGATCTTTTGGATTTGTTTAGATTTGTTTAGATTACTTTTTATTGAACGTGTAATCTATTGAACAATCAAATCCATCATTAGGACTTAAGGGTGCTTGTTTAAAAGCTAATATTTTTTTGAAAATATTGTTCTAATAAGCTTTAATAATCCTTTTTAGCAGCTCAATAGAACGCAAAAAAGCCCGTTGAAATGATTCAACAGGCTTTTCTAATATTTTGTTAAATTATTTTGCTTGTTCTTGAGTTGCAGCTCCGGCACCGGTAGCTTGCTCTTGCGTTGCAGCTCCTGCAGGAGGAGGAGTTTGTGCAGGTGCAGCAGGTACATTTACATTTTCGATAGTTTCTTTAATTCTAGACTCATTCACATTTTCTGTGCTGATTTTACTAGGTCTGAAGAAATTTGAAGCCAAAGATAATACGATTAAAACAACTGCGAAAACCCAAGTTGCTTTTTCAATTACATCTGTGCTCTTTTTTACACCCATAATTTGAGTTGGAGCCACAAAGTTAGCGGCAATTCCACCTTTAGGGTTTTGAATCAATACAACGCCAATTAAAAGGATGGCGGCTAAAATAATCAGGATAAGAATGATTGTCAACATAATCTAGTCTAAGTTATTACTGTTTCTGATTTGGTCTATCAGGGTTGCGAAATACGTCTTTTTGTCGGGATAAAGCAACACTAATTTTTCATATATTAAAATTGCCTTTTTATAGAGTCCCTGCCTTACATAAATTTGAGCTAAAGTTTCACTCACCATTTCTTCGCTTTCCTCAGCGCTCTGACGTGCCATATTTATTGGGCTGTAGAACTCTACTTTAGGTCGGGTTATGACAGGATTTTCCCTCAGAAATTTATCTAATATTGATTCAACTTCAGGATCTTTTTTAGCTTTTTGGATATTTTCCTGTTTGTACTTTTCGTGATTTAATTCAAAAACCGGAGGAATTATATGCGTTTTTTCGTGAATTCTATCTTTAGGTTTCTCAGTTACAGGTTCAATTTTGCTTGTTTCAATAATTGTAATTTCAACTATTTCTGATTCATCTAAAGTTGAAGTTGATTGATTAGCTGTTGTTTCTGTAACTTTTTCATTATTCGAATTGAGCTCTGCACTTGTTGATTCAACTTCCTCTTCATCACCAATAAAAATTGGATCTGGGTCCGGTATAGAAAGTTTTCCTGCTAATTCCGGGTTTCCTTCACCAAATGTTAAGTCGAATCCTTTGTTAAAGCTCTTATCTGAATAAGATAACTTCTTGTAAACTACTGATAAAAGTTCATTTACCTCATGATTTTTTAAACTTTCAAGTAGTTGATTTTCTTCTTTTTTATCTCTGAAAGGGAAAGTGAATACCGGATTTAAAATTTGAACAGGTTCTGGTTTGAAATTTTCCTCTCTTTGTGAAATTTCAGGAATTTCCTTTTTCGCAACTAAAATTGAAATAGATTTTTCTTCTACACCTTCAGAAATGTCCGTTTTTTCTTGTTCCTTATTATTTTGGACTATTTCAATTTCTTGAACAATTTTATTTTCCGATTTCGGAGATTCAGTTTGATTATTCTCTATTTCAATAATTGTTTCAATTTTTGCAACTTCTTCAAGTTTCCTGTTTTCCTCTATTCTTTTAGCTTCTGCTTTGGCTTTTTCTTCTTCAAAAAGTTGAGCTTTCAGGCTTACTTCATTTAGGATATCAGCATTTAATAACTCATCAGATTTTTCGGCATAATCCAAATGGAAAACTCCAATATTTACATCGTCTTTGTGTTCTAATTTTATTGAAGGAATTTCAGGAGTATCTTTCTTCTCATCGATAATTTCTTCTTTTTCAATACCTAGAACTACTTCCTCAATTTTTCCTGATTCAATAGATTCTGCATTTGAATTTTCAACTAAATCGCTTTCAGTTTTTTGGATTTCCGGAGATTCAATGAAAGAATTTTCCTGATTTTTATTTTTGCTTTGTAACCATTTTAAGAAATCATCAGTTGATTGAGTGAAATACTCAACCTCTTTTTTCTCATTATTTTCTTGAACTACTTTTTCTCCAATCTTTTCGATGATTAGAGGAGTTGAAATTGCAATTTCTTTTTCAAGGGCATTCTCTGCCGGTTCAATCGAAATAATATCCTCCGGAATTAATTTAACAACTGAATCTGCAGATTCATTGAAAATACTATCGGTATTTGATTCAACAATATTTTCTTCAATGTTATTTCTATTTTCAATTTGAGGAGATTCAAATTCCATATTAGGAACCTGAATGGTTAATGGTGCTTTCTCCTCATTTTCTACTTCCAGCGATGAAATATCAAAGCCTCTTAAAATATCTTCATCATCAATATCAATTGAAACAGGTTGATTTACAGAATTTGGATTAACAAATCGAATTAATTTCCCTGTGCTTTCAATCAGTTTTGGATTTTCAGGTTCAAAAGTTTTTTCAGTTACAATTGGTTTTTCAATGATGGGTTCTGGAATGATCAATCGTTCTGCAGTGGGTTCATCTGTTTTTTCTTCTATAACGGAAGTAACTGAAACCTTAATGTCTTCAATTTGATTAATAACCGGTATTGAAACTGATTCAGCTTCATCTTCAAAATCAGCTAAAATTTCTTCCTTTGAATTGGTATCTACAGAGATTTTTGGTTTTGAAGCCGGTTTGATTTCCTGAATTTTAGGAACTTCAATTTGTGGCTTTTGTGTGAATTCAGGTTTGAAATTCTTGTCTTGTATAGTTATTGATTTCTTTTCAAAAGGTAAATCATGAACAAGATTGTATAAAACAGATCTATCGCCGGAGAGTAAAGAAGCTGATTCTAAATACTTATCATACTCATAATGTTGGGAATTATGCAATGCTTTCACAAGTAAATTGTGCCCTATAGAAAAATATGGAAATTCCTTTACAAGTTGCTTTAAAGGTTCAACTTGTTCATTACCAATAGTTTTAGGGTTTTTTGCTAAGTTTGTGAAATCGTATTTATTCAAAAAAATCTAATTTATATGGCAATATAGTGAAATTTATTTTTTTGTAGGTGATTACCAATTGATAAATGCTTTATTAAAAATGTCTTGAACTAAACCATCAGTAACTTTAACAATTAATCCCTGCTCAACGGTTGCAAAGTTTTGTTGGGCATCAAAATCGGTAAAGTTGGTAAATGTTTGGTTGAAGTTTTTGGTTGGATCTAATCTGTTTTCAAAGGTAATTTCAACACTAACTGTTAAACGATTGACAGCTGTAGTTTGGTTTCCCTGGATTGCAGAAGGCGCTGTTTTATAATCAGTTATTTTGCCGTAGAAGTGTAAGTCGCCTTCACCCGTTGTAAGTTTTAATCCGGTTTCATTGATAAATTTGGTTTTTATTTTCTCAGTAAAAACCTGACTTAAAGTTGGGGCAACAATACTTGCATTATTTACGATATAATTCACACTAAATGTTTTTGCATCAGGTGGTATTGATGCTCCGGAATGTGAATAGACGCCGCATGAGCTAAAAATACTCAAACTAATTCCTAATAATATAAAGAGACATTTTCTCATGGTTCAAATTTAGAATAAACAAAATCAATAAAGAAGTTTAAATAATTTATGTAATAACATCTCAAAAACCTTACCAAAAGGCAAAAAAAAAGCGCAGTTCTCTGCGCTTTTTAGAATTATGTTTAGGATTAAACTGCTGTTTTTCTTACTGAAACTGCTGTTTTAAGCCACTCATAAGTAACAGATTTTGGTCTTTCTAATGGAGTTCCCAAGGTTCTGTCCCATAACAATGAAGCCATTACTCCTAATGCTCTTGAAACGCCAAATAAAACAGTGTAGAAATCGTATTCATTTAAACCATAGTGTAACAACAATGCACCTGAATGCGCATCAACATTTGGCCATGGATTTTTGATTTTTCCAGTATTTTCTAAAATTGGAGGTGCCACTTCATAAATATTCCAAACAATATTTACCAATTCATCATCAGGCATATATGTTTTGGCAAATTCTTGTTGAGCAATAAACCTTGGGTCAGTTTTTCTTAAAACTGCATGTCCATAACCCGGAACAACTTTCCCATCAGCTAAAGTTTTATGGATATAATCTGCAATTTGTTCTTTACTTGGATTTTGACCAATTTCTTCTCTTAATTCAAGTACCCAACGAATTACTTCCTGGTTTGCCAATCCATGTAATGGACCTGCCAAGCCATTCATAGCCGCAGAGAAAGCCAAATAAGGATCACTTAATGCTGAACCAACCAAATGTGTTGTATGAGCAGATACGTTTCCACCTTCATGATCGGCATGGATTGTCAAGTACAAACGCATCAATTTATAAAATTCATTTTCGTTGTAACCCAACATATGAGCGAAGTTTGCAGCCCAATCTAAATTTGGATCAGAAGCAATATGTTCACCATTTTTGTAAGTTCTTCTGTATATATAAGCTGCAATTTTTGGTAAGCGAGCTAATAAATTACAAACATCTTCATAAGTAGGATCCCAGTAATCTTTTTTATTGATACCATCTCTATAAGCTTTTGCAAATAATGAATCAGTTTGCATAGCCATAATTCCAATGCTGAATTGTGTCATTGGATGTGTAGTTAATGGCAAAGCTTCAATTGCATCAAAAACGTGTTTAGGAACTTCAGCTCTTAGTTTCCAATCTGCCTGAATTGCCAAAACATCATCATAAGTTGGCATTTCACCAATTAACATCAAATGAAACAGACCTTCTGGAAGAGGCTCAGTACCACCCGGAACTTTTGGTAAGAATTTTCTCAATTCAGGAATAGAATATCCCCTGAATCGAATTCCTTCATTAGCGTCTAATAAAGATGTTTCAGTTAATAAACCAATTACACCCTTCATACCCGCATATACATCTTCCACGGTGAATGTCCCTAATGCTACATTAGCATTTTCTTTTACAAATTGCTTAATTTCAGCTGATAAAGGGAGTGCCTTGTCTGCAAATTTCTGTTTTAGATTTCCCATTTGACTATTTAATACGATTTCAACTTACAAATAACCCTGCTAAATTAGTATTTGTTTCAGAACTAAAAAAAATACTTGCGAAATTTCGCCTTTTAAAACCTTAGTGTTTTGTTAAAATATTATATCCAAGATTCTGATTACAATTCAGTAAACCTCATTTTCAATATAAACTACCGCGTTTTTCAGGCATTTTAAAGAATTACATTATTTTTACAAACAATCTGTTTTGAATGAGAAAAGGTGTACTAATAATTTTAATGTTTCTTATCAGTGCTTTTTGCACTCATATTTATGCGCAAAATAATTTGGTAAGCGGAATTATTTTAGACGCCAATACATTTAAGCCACTTGCTTCGGTTTCTGTGAATGCTGGTAAAAATTTAAAATCACTTTCCGATTCTTCTGGTATTTTTAAAATGAAACTTGAAAATGGGAAGTACAGACTTAATTTTTCAAGAGTAGGTTATAAAACTCAGGAACTTCAATTCTCTCTTTTAAACGAAAAAAAGGAATTTCAGGTTTTGTTGGAGCCATTTGCAAACCAATTAGACCAAATGGTAATTGCAGCATCAAGAAATGCTACACAAATTTCAAGGGAGGTAAGTAGTTTAAACATTGTTCAGCCATATTTAATAAGTAATACCAATGCAAATGATTTATCTGATGTATTGAATAGAGTCCCGGGTGTTTCCGTTATCGATGGACAGCCTGCTATTCGTGGTGGAGTTGGTTATTCTTATAATACAGGTAGTAGAGTGGCAGTTTTATTAGATGATATGCCAATTATGGGAGCCGATTTAGGTGATGTACGTTGGAATTTTTTACCCATTGAATCTGCCGAACAAATTGAAGTCATTAAAGGTTCCGCCTCAGTTTTATATGGTTCTTCAGCTTTAAACGGTACTGTAAATGTTAGAACCGGTTGGCCAACAGATAAACCTGTAACTAAATTTTCATTTTATCAGGGAATCAATTCCAATCCAAGAAGAAAAGAAACAATTTGGTGGGATGCCTTTTCAAGTCCTTTTACTACAGGTTCTTTTTTCAGTCACAAACAAAAGTTTGGCAAGTTCGATTTGGTTTGGTGTGGAAACCTAAATGCAAATAGAAGTCATTTATTGGGTGGCGATAATTACAGAGCAAGGACTTATTTTAAAACAAGATACCGTTACAGTAAAAACCTGAGTTTTGGAGTGAATGGCAATATCATGTTTGAAAAATCAGGAAGGTTTTTTCTTTGGAACAATGCCGATAGCGGAGCATTAAGACCTTTTAATAATTATATCGTTGAAGATTTTTACAGAATTTTTTCCATCGACCCACATTTAGATTATACAAAAGGAAAACATACACATGCTGTAAAATTAAGAATGTATCAAATTCATCGTTTTGTTGACCCAATTAAATTCCCCGGGAACAGCGATGCTATTGCCAATTTATATACACTTGATTACAATTATAAAACCTATATTTTACCTGATTTATTTTTCACAGCAGGTACTTATAATACTACTTTATGGGCACAAGGTAATGTGTACAGAGGAACTTTTGCCGGATTAAGCTCTGCAGCTTATGCGCAAGCAGAATACCGTTACAGAAGGTATACATTTTTAGCAGGTGCCAGGTATGAATTAAACGGCTTGGATACCTTATTAGAAACCACAGGTTTATTAAAACGATTTGGTATAAATTATGAGCTTGGAAAAAATACTTTCTTAAGAGCAAATTATTCTGAAGGTTATAGATTCCCAACAATCGGCGAAAAATATGTAGAAGACAGGGTATCATCCATCAATATTTTTCCTAACCACAATTTGTTATCCGAAAAAGGTTTTACTGCGGAAATTGGCATTAAACAAGGAATTAAAATTGGAAATTTTTCTGCTTTGATTGATTTCGCCGTATTTAACCAGGAATTCGATTCTATGATTGAATTTCAATTCGGACAATGGATTAATCCTTTTGAAAATCCTCAAATTGATTTCCTAAGAACCATAGGTTTTAAATCGCAAAATATTGGGCAGACACGCGCTGCCGGTTATGAAATTTCAGTAAGTGGCGAAGGTAGAATTAAAAATGTTCTTATAAGAACGCTTGGTGGATTTACTTATTCTATGCCAATGAACTTAAGTGTGAGTCCTGAATACAAAAATTGGGGCAACTATGCACGTGCATTTTTTGAAAGTATGGGAACTTTAGATAGTGCAAAATATTACTCATCCATGTTAGCTTATCGTAACAGAAAACTAGCTAAGTGGGATATTGAATTTACTTACAAAAAATTCATGTTTGGCTATAATTGGCAATATTATAGTGTTTATGAAAAAACAGATGAATATGTAATGTTATTGCCGGGAGTTAAAGAATTTTTTAGTAGGGTAGGTTCCGGCGATCATATTCATAATATCAGAATGGCTTATTCTATAAATGACGTGGTGAGAATTAGTTTTTTGGTAAACAATTTGGCCAATAAGGAATACGCTACCAGACCGGGAAAAATGGATCCTCCACGTTCGTTTAATGTGCAATTGAGAGCAGTATTTTAATATGAAAAACAAACCACTTTTAGTTTTATTTCTAACTATTTTTCTCGATTTATTAGGATTTGGAATCATCATTCCTGTTTTTCCAATTATTGCTAAAGAGCTAAATGCATCTGCCATTGAAATTGGATTTATTGCAGGTATTTATTCCTTAATGAATTTTATATTTTCTCCTTTTTGGGGAACACTCAGTGATAGAATTGGAAGAAGACCAGTGATGTTAATCAGTATTGCTTTAACTGTTTTGGCATATGTATTTTTTGCCTTTACCAATAGTTTGGTATTTCTTATTTTATCAAGAGTTTTTGCAGGCATTGGATCTGCAAATATTTCAGCTGCACAAGCTTATATTGCTGATATCACTCCTCCTGAAAATCGTGCAAAAAACATGGGTTTTATTGGAGCCGCTTTTGGATTGGGATTTATTTTTGGTCCTCCAATTGGTGGTTTCCTCAAATCGATGAGTGGAACAGGAAGTGTTGAGTATGTGGGTTGGTTTAGCGCAATTTTAAGCAGTATTAATTTAATACTTGCATTTTTGTTTTTAAAGGAATCACTTCAACAAAAGCAAAAAGACAAGGCATACAGTTTTAAACCAATTGCCAATTTGGTAAATGAATTTAAAAAACCTGTTATCAGAGAATTGATTTTATTCAATTTTATTTTCATTGTAGCTTTTGCAATGATGCAAATCTCTTCCACTATTTTTTGGGCTGAAAAATTCGGGTTCAACGAAAAACAAATTGGCTGGGTTTTCATGTATATTGGTGTATTAAGTGCCATTATACAAGGTGGATTGGTAGGAAAATTAAACAAGTATTTTGGCGAAAAACAATTGCTTACCTATGGAACAATTTTTATGGTGATAGGCTTGGGAACATTGCCATTTACACCGGTTGATATTTTCTGGCTTCAATTGGTTTCATTGTTTTTTATAGCTCTCGCAAACGGATTTATATCTCCAGCTATTCTTGCATTGTTATCGAAGAATACGCCATCACATCAACAAGGACAAGTATTGGGTTCCAATCAATCTTTTGGTTCATTAGCCAGAGTTATTGGTCCTGCTTTAGGTGGTTTGTTGTATTCTTTAGATTGGGGCTTTCCTTTTTGGGGTGGAGCCTTACTTATGGGAATATGCTTTTTCCTGATTGGTGCGATTGGTAAGTTTGCAGAAGCGAAATAGGAGGTATAAAATGAAGGAAATTATTACAGATTTTTATGTAAATCCTTAATAAAACTATCTCGATTAAAATTTTGATTAATTCCTGAGTCTTCTCCTTTCTTTAATTCACTTATCAAATCCTGCCTCTTTTTTTCTTCAAATTCAAACATACTTAATGCAGCTCTTACAACTTCACTAGCAGATGAATATTTTCCTGAATTAACTTGTTGAAGTATAAAATTATCAAAATATTCGCCTAAAGATATAGAAGTATTTTTTTCATTTCAAAAATGAATTAAACAAATAAGATATATGAATTCTGAAGATTTTATCTCTTCAAATCCTTTTTCTTTTTACAATCGAATTCCTATTTCGAACTAGCCAATGGAACCAATTTAATCATGCCAATCCAGTTCATGAATTTAATTATAGGATAAAC
>JBIPMI010000229.1:0-5042 GCA_044369215.1 Bacteroidia bacterium
TTCAAACCAACACTTAACAAAGGAATATGTGATACTGAAATCAAAAATGCTTCTGTTGTTTGTCCAGATAAAGTTCTACCCGATGCATCAGTAATAGTACCACTTACCATGATAGGATATTGCTTCCCGATTTCATCAAATACTTCTTCAATAGCAAACAAAGCTGCTTTAGCATTTAAAGTATCAAATATGGTTTCAACCAATAAAATATCTACTCCACCATCAATTAAGGCTTTTACTTGTTCTTTATATGCAATTACAAGTTCATCATAAGTTACTGCTCTGTAACCCGGGTCGTTTACATCCGGAGAAAGAGAAGCTGTTCTGTTTGTGGGACCAATAGAACCGGCAACAAATCTTGGTTTATGTGGCTCTCTAGCTGTGAATTCATCAGCAACTTCTCTGGCAATTTTTGCAGATTGGTAGTTCAATTCATACACAATATGTTGAAGATGATAATCGGCTTGAGCAATGGTAGTTCCACTAAAAGTATTGGTTTCACAGATATCAGCACCGGCAGCATAATATTGTGCATGAATATCTTTAATGATATCCGGGCGACTTAGTGAAAGTAAATCGTTATTACCTTTTAAAGGATGTGGGTGATCTTTGAGGGCTGGCGTTCTGAAATCTTCTTCCTCAAGTTTATGTCTTTGAATCATGGTACCCATGGCACCATCTAAAACCAAAATTCTTTCTTTTAAAATCTCTCTTATACTCATAGATAAAAATGTTTAAGCCAAATTGGCAATTTTTTTATCCTGAAAGCGGCTGAATTGTGGCTGTGTAAGTAGCACCAACAATCTTATCAGCTCCCAAATGGGATAGGTATTGGCACTATCCGTAAAATTCGGACTTGCCAAGACATCACCGGGCCTATTCCCTCCGTCTTTCTGGATAAGTATGGCAAAGATGTAGATTATTTGATTGATAAACAACAGTACAAAGGGTCAAATTGAACACTTATCAACCCTAAAAAACAAAAAATGACATAAAATAATACACCACAAACCTTCAATTAAATAAGGCTATTTCATTCATTTAGAGAAAGATAATTGAACTTTATTTTTCATTTTCAAGGGATTACGAAATAAAGGACTTATCTTTGCGGCTCAATTTTAATAAAGTACTTTGAAAAATTTTAGTGAATTGGGCGTAGACGCGCTCGTCCTGAATGCGATTCAGGAAATGGGGTTTGAGACTCCGACAGCCATACAGGAACAGTCGATTCCTGTATATTTAGAAACTGAACAAGACATTTTAGGTTTAGCCCAGACGGGTACAGGAAAAACAGCTGCATTTGGAATTCCAATCATCCAGTTAATTGAGCCACAAAACAAGTTTGTACAAGCTCTTATTATTTGTCCTACCAGGGAACTTTGTCTTCAAATCAGTAAAGATCTTACTGCTTACAGTAAATTCAAGTCAGGAATTAATATCGTTGCCGTATATGGTGGCAGCAGTATTGACCGTCAGATTTCTGATATCAAAAGAGGCGCACATATTATTGTTGCAACACCGGGCCGTTTGATGGATTTAATGGAAAGAAAAGCCGTTCAAATTAAAGATGTAAAATACGTTGTGCTTGATGAAGCAGACGAAATGTTGAACATGGGCTTCGAGGAAGATGTAGAGTTTATTCTCTCACATACTCCGGAACAAAAAAGAGTTTGTTTGTTTAGTGCTACCATGCCTAGACAAATCAAAAACATTGCTAATCGTTACATGAAAGATCCTTTCGAAATTTCAGTAGGAAAAAGCAATTCGGGTAATGTAAATATTACTCATCAGTACGCAAATATTCATGCTAAAGATAAATACGCAGCTTTAAAACGCTATGTAGATTTTAATAGCGATAATATTTATGCGATTATCTTCTGTAAAACAAAAAACGAAACCCAGGAAATCAGTGATAAACTGATTAAAGATGGTTACAATGCCGATTGTTTACACGGAGATTTAAGTCAGGCGCAAAGAGAAAAGGTCATGAACCGTTTCCGTCATCATGCCATTAGAATTTTATTGGCTACAGACGTTGCTGCAAGAGGAATTGACGTAACAGGTTTAACCCACGTTATCCATTTCCAATTACCTGATGATATTGAAAATTACACGCATAGAAGTGGTAGAACTGCACGTGCAGGAAAATTAGGAGTTTCTTTCGTATTGTTAAACATGCGTGAAGGTGGTCGTTTAAAAGACATCGAACGTATGAGTAATATCAAATTCGAAAAAATCATGATTCCTTCTGCTACAGAAGTTCGCGATAAAAAATTATTAGCTTTCACAGATACCATTTTAAATACTGAAGTTGAAGAGCATATTTTCGATACACAAGTTCAAAAGGCAGTTGATATTTTAATGGAAGCTGATCACAAAGAATTGGTTCAAAAGATTTTATCTCTTGAACTAAGAAGATTCTCTGTTGATTTCATGAATGAGCCAGACTTAAATGCAAGCGGTTCAGACCGTGGTACTAGAGGCGACAGACCAGAACGTGGAGAAGGTGGCAGAGAAAGAGATGGCGGTTTTGGTGGAAGATCAAGAGGTAACAGAATTTTTGTAAGTCTTGGTAAAAAAGATGGATTTGATATCCGTAGTTTCAAAGACTGGGTTGCTGATTCTGCCGGTGTTAGCTGGAAAGATTTACATGTTGATGTAAGTGGCGTTTATAGTTTTGTTGATTCAGGTGCAGAACATTCTGATGCCATTATCAAATCATTAAACGGAAAAGAATTCAACGGTAGAACTGTTAGAGCTGAATTATCGGGTGATAAATCTAGTGCCGGTGGCGAAAGAAGAAGTTCTTACGGTGGTGGTGAAAGAAGAAGCGGTGGTAGATCTGAAGGTGGTTTCGGCGGTGGCGAAAGAAGAAGTTCTTACGGCGGCGGTGAAAGAAGAAGCGGCGGTGGTAGATCTGAAGGTGGATTTGGTGGCGAAAGAAGAAGCAGCAGTTCATCATACGGCGAAAGAAGAAGTAGTGGCGGTGGCGAACGTCCTGAAGGTAGCTTCAGAAGACGTGAAAGCAGCGGCGGTGATTCAGGTGGTATTAGAAGAAGAAGAAACAGCTAGTACTGTTTGATAAAAATCAATATAAAATAGCCGGATTGATAAAACATTCCGGCTATTTTTGTTTTTATATGCTAATGAACAATTATACAGAAAAAGATATCTGGAATGCACTTGAAGTGGTAAAAGACCCTGAAATTCCAACACTTTCCATGGTGGATATGGGAATTATTACAAAAGTTGAAATCAGAGAGAATGATACAGTTTTCGTTGAAATGACTCCAACATTTACAGGCTGTCCTGCATTAAAAATGATGGAACAAATGGTAAAAGAACGTTTAATTGAAATTGGCATTTCGAACCCGATTGTTCAAACAACTTTTGATAAACCCTGGGACTCCAATAAAATTACTGAAAGAGGTTTATTATGCTTGAAAAAACATGGATTGGCGCCTCCTCCAAAACACCAGGGCGAAATTACTGATGAGTTATTGGAAGAAATTAATTGTCCTTTCTGCGGAAGTAAAAATGTAGAAATGAAATCACCTTTTGGACCTACACTTTGCAGAAGTTTGCACTATTGCAACAATTGCCTGCAGGCTTTTGAGCAATTCAAACCTGTTGTTTAATTAAATTGGATGAAGCAAAATCAGGCTTTATGAAAGTCTGATAAGCTTTATTTAAAGAGAATATCTTTGATATTCAATTGCAGATTGACATGCCCATTGAAATGATTTTCTTCAATGGTATAACAAATATCAAAGGAAATTCCCTGAGCTACTTTTTCATAATGTTCACCTAATCCAAAAGCAATTGCTTTAAAAATTCTTCCACCATTTTCCTGAGTTAAACTCAATTTAAGATGGTTGTTTCCAACAATGGTAACATCACCAACATCCCAGACATTTTTACTCATGAAAACGGGATTTTGATTGCCGGGACCAAAAGGTGAAAACTGTTTTAGAACATTAAAGAATTTAGGAGTTATAGTTCTTAAATCTATCTCCATATCATATTCTATTTCCGGAGTAAGACTTCTGTGTTCAATATTCTTGGCTACAACCTTTTCAAATTTTTCGATAAACAAAGGCAGATTTTCCAATTTTAAAGTAAGTCCTGCGGCATGTGTATGTCCACCATATTGATCTAATAAATCACTACACGTTTCAATAGCACTATACAAATCAAAACCTTCAACCGAACGTGCACTTCCAGTTGCCATACCATTAGATTCAGTTAAAATTATTGTTGGTCTGTAAAACTTTTCAATAAGCCACGAAGCAACAATACCTATAACACCCTTGTGCCACTCTTTGTGAAATAAAATAGTACTTTTTCTATTGATAAAATCAGGGTCTTGTGCAATTAATTCAAAAGCATGTTCAGTAATACTTTGATCGAAATTTCTTCTTTCATTGTTATGCTGATTGACCTGATGAGCAATTGTTCTTGCTTCATCTTCACCGGCAGATGTCATTAACCTAACAGAATCTTTGGCATCAGCAATTCTACCTGCGGCATTAATACGCGGACCAATAAAAAATACGATATCATTGACGCCATATTCAGGTTTTTCAGGATAAGCTTCCAATAGAGCCTTTAATCCATTGTTTGGATTTTCCTTCAAACGTTTCAATCCGTAATGAGCCATCACGCGATTCTCATCAAGAATTGGAACCAAATCAGATGCAACACTTACCGCACCTAAATCCAGGTAACGTTCAACCTCTTTTGGAGAAATTTCATGACGAATTGCATATGCTTGAATCAACTTATAACCTATCCCACAACCGGAAAGCTCCTTAAAAGGATATGTACAATCTTTTTGTTTTGGATTTAATACAGCAATAGCTTCGGGAATTTCATCGCCTGGTAAATGGTGGTCACAAATAATAAAGTCAACCCCCTGATCTTTCGCATAGGTAACTTTATCAATCGATTTTATACCACAATCAAGCGCAATGATTAATGAAAAAGAATTGTTTCTTGCCCAGTCAATCGACATAAAACTAATTCCATAACCTTCGGTATAT
>JBIPMI010000230.1:0-5032 GCA_044369215.1 Bacteroidia bacterium
TTGCAGCAGCACCGGAATTTTCATTCATCCAATTTTCTAATTCTTGATTTCGGTTTTCCTGTTTTATTTTATTTTGAATAAATGTATTGAGCCATAAATTAAATTCTTGTTTATTGGAAACAATATTGGCTAGATTTAAATCTATTAATTGAACAGCTTCTGGAAATCGAGATATTTTAGGTCCAAAACAAATTGGTATTCCATGAACAATTGCTTCTAAAATATTATGTAAACCTCCATTAGAAAACCCCCCACCAATAAAGGCAAAATTAGCATATTGGTAGGTCATAGCCAGCTTCCCAATACTATCAATTATTAGTGTTTGAAAATTCCCATTCTGATTCCTCTCAAAATTTGAATATAAGGTTGAATTAGGGATGAGTTTACTAATTTCATTTATGTTAATTGAATCTACAAAATGGGGAGCCACGATGCATTTTAATTGTGGGTTTTCGTTTAGAAACTCAACTATGGTTTCAATTTCAATTTTATAAGCACTTCCTATTACAATTAATTTATGCTCACCTTTAAATTGTTGTATGATTGGAAGTTGATTATTTCTTGATTTAAGTTTAATTACATTATCAATACGAGGATCACCGTTTACCTCTACCTTTTTAATTCCAAATTTTGAAAGCAATGCTGCACTCTCTTTATTTTGGCAAGAAATAGATTCGAATTTTTTGAAAACATCAATAAAATTTTCACCTACTTTTTTGAAATATATTTGATTCTCTCTAAACAAAGCAGCAATTAAAAAGCATGGAATTTTATGTTTATATAACTCATTCAGATAATGAATCCAGAAATCGTATTTAACCCAAATTGCAAAATCAGGATTTATTTTTGCGATGAGTTGTTTTGCTGATTTTTTAGAATCAAAGGGTAAATAAAATGCATAATCAATTAAAGAATCATTATGTCTGTTTTCATATCCGGAAGGAGAGTAGAAACTAGTGAAAATAGTTAAGTTGGGAATTTCAAATTTTAGGATTTCCAAAACAGGTCTTGCTTGTTCAAATTCACCTAAACTTGCCACGTGAAGCCAAAGCCTAATTTCATTTTTCTTTTTAGCAGGAGGCTTAATTTCGGTTTTTCTTGAATCAATTAAAGCCTTTGCTCTGGCATTTAAAGGTGAAATTAATTTAGCAGCAGTAATAAATCCTTTTGTGGCAATGGAATAATAAAAATCTGATAGCATATTACCTGAAGTTAAATTCATCTTCATTTTTAGATTGGAGATAAATAGGTATCATCCAACCGAATCGGAAGCCAAGAGTAAAGTCTTTTTTATCGGCATTATCGAAAGCCTTTTTATCATAAACATAACCTCTTCGATTTTGAGTAAATGCTTCAGATAAATCGAAACCTGCATAGAAATTAATTAGGCGATTTTGACTATGAAAGTAATAACCTATAAACTGGTTAAAAGCAATTCCATTTGTAAGCCTATCATAACCTTTAAAGTACTCTTCATCTAATTGAGGAATATCATTATTTTGGGTTTGAAAATTGATTTGGTATTGAAGAAAACCTATACCTGTTTGAAGAATTAATCCTCTATTTCTTTTTGATGAGCCAAATGAAAACAATCTACCTCCTTTTATAAAGCAGCTATATCCCCTGAGGTTCACAGAATAATTACCAGGGGAACCACTTACATTGGATATATATCCGGAACCATTGACAAGATTATTCAATATATCAACATCCTTCAAATTATTTCCGAAAATATAATTTGCTTCTCCTGAAAGCAGCCAATTTGTTTTTGTTTTATAAAGACCACCAAACCCAATCGTATTATGTGGCCCAAAAGATTTCGCCATATCTCCTCCCGGGTATTGTTGGTTCACTAAAAATTGAAGATTAAAAATCCTGTTGCTGAAGGCATATTTATCATAATTAGAACTTTGTCCCCAAACATTTAAGCAAGAAATTAAAAGAAGAACATTAAAAATAATTGTTTTTTGGTTCATGATTCGACAAATATGACTTTTTTTGAAGATTTTTAACAATAATACATCATAAATACTAGTAAAATTCATTTGAAAATTCATTTGTAAAATGCGCTAAAATGTTATTTTCGTTCCATTGAAATTACAAAAAATCTTCAGACCTGATATTTGTGGAGTTTTGTATAGCTTTTGTCTCATCTAAAAAAAATTATAAAATGAAAATTGTTGTTATTGGAACCGGTTATGTTGGACTAGTTACAGGAACCTGTTTTGCAGAGGTAGGTATTGATGTTGTATGCATTGATGTCGACACAAAGAAAATCGAAAATCTTAAAAAAGGTATCATGCCTATATATGAGCCCGGTTTAGAGGAAATGGTTATTAGAAATGCTGAAAAAGGAAGACTTCAATTTTCAACTAATTTAAAAGACAACTTAACAGATGCAGACGTTGCATTTATAGCTGTAGGAACTCCTCCTGGAGAAGATGGAAGTGCTGATTTGAAATATGTAATTGCAGTTGCAAAAGAAATTGGTCAGGGAATAAATGACCATATTGTAGTTGTAACTAAGAGCACTGTACCGGTTGGAACAGCAAAAAAAGTTAGAACAGCAGTACAGGAAGAATTAAATAAGCGTTCATCAAATATTGATTTTGATGTTGCTTCAAATCCGGAATTTTTAAAAGAAGGAGCTGCAATCGACGATTTCTTAAAACCAGATAGAATTGTTGTAGGTGTTGAATCGAGAAGAGCAGAAGAGATAATGAGAAAATTGTATAAGCCTTTTTTATTAAATGGACATCCAATTATTTTCATGGATGTACCATCTTCTGAGATGACAAAATATGCTGCAAATGCAATGTTAGCGACTAAAATCAGTTTCATGAATGATATTGCAAATCTTTGTGAAATTATGGGTGCTGATGTAAACATGGTAAGAAAAGGTATAGGAAGCGATCCAAGAATTGGAAACAGATTTATTTATCCAGGAATAGGTTATGGTGGCTCATGTTTTCCCAAAGACGTAAAAGCACTTATAAAAACTGCTGCTGAAAACGGTTATAATATGCGTATTTTAAATTCAGTTGAAGAAGTGAATGATGATCAAAAAAGTGTATTGTTTAACAAAATCAGCAAACATTTTAATGGCGTAATGAAAGGCAAGAACTTTGCTGTTTGGGGCTTATCGTTTAAACCCAATACTGATGATATGAGAGAAGCTCCATCATTAGTAATTATAGAAAAATTATTAGCTGCAGGTGCAAATGTGAAAGCATATGATCCGGTTGCGATGCATGAAGCGAAAAAAGATTTGGGAGAACAAATCGAGTATTCTAAAGATATGAACGATGCTATTATTGATGCAGATGCACTTTTAATAATTACAGAATGGCCAGAGTTTAGAACTCCAAACTTCAAGGTAATGGGCAAGTTAATGAAGAATAAACTGGTATTTGATGGTAGAAATATCTATGATATTAGTGAAATGAAAGAAAACGGTTTTGATTACTATTGTATAGGTATCAACACTACTAAATAAAAATAAATGCCTAATAAAAGAATATTAATTACAGGTGCTGCGGGTTTTCTTGGTTCGCATCTTAGTGATCGTTTTATCAATGAAGGATTTGATGTTATTGGTATGGACAACCTGATTACAGGTGACATGAAAAACATCGAACATTTGATGAAGTTAAAAGAATTTGAGTTCTACAACCATGATGTAAGCAAATATGTTCATGTTTCGGGTCATGTAGATTATATCTTGCATTTTGCTTCGCCAGCAAGTCCAATTGATTATTTGAAAATTCCAATTCAAACATTAAAAGTTGGTTCATTAGGAACTCATAACTTATTGGGATTTGCCATGGAAAAGAAAGCCAGAATTTTAGTTGCATCAACATCTGAGGTTTATGGTGATCCTGCTGTTCATCCTCAAAATGAGGATTATTGGGGAAATGTAAATCCAGTTGGACCAAGAGGCGTATATGATGAAGCCAAACGTTTTCAAGAAGCTATTACAATGGCTTACCATACTTACCATGGCTTAGAAACTAGAATAGTACGAATTTTCAATACATACGGACCAAGGATGCGTTTAAATGACGGGAGAGTTCTTCCTGCATTTATTGGACAAGCTTTAAGAGGAGAGGATTTAACAATATTTGGTGATGGTTCTCAAACCAGAAGTTTTTGTTTCCAAAGTGATTTAATTGAGGGTATTTACAGATTATTGATGAGTGATTATCCTTATCCGGTAAATATTGGAAATCCAAGTGAAATCACGATAAATCAATTTGCTGAAGAAATTATTAAATTAACAGGAACATCTCAGAAGTTGATTCATAAGCCATTACCTCAGGATGATCCTAAACAACGTAGACCGGATATTACCAGAGCTAAAGAAATATTAGGTTGGGAGCCTAAAGTTGATAGAGAAGAAGGTTTAAAAATCACTTATGATTACTTTAAAGGATTAAGTCCTGAAGAGTTAAACAAAACAGCTCACAGATTTGATTAATTAAAGTTAATTTATACTTTTTTAAGTTTTTTATTGGGCCGAAATGTATAGTTTCGGCCCAAATTTTTTAATACACTCAAAACACCAATGAAGAAAATTATTATCGCATTAAGTTTAATTAGTTTAGTTCTCGTTTCATGCAAAAAAGTCGAAACTGGCACAAGCAACAACAACAACAACAATAATGGCGGAGGAACTCCAACTGCCATAGAATGGTATTCATTTAAAGCTAATGGTGTTTTATATGAAATGAAATCTTTTACAGCAGGAAAAGACGACTCTATTACTCCGGGTTTATTGTTCATTGCAGGTACAAAAGTATTTGGCCAACAAAAACCGGCAATGAGTATTTCATTAAATAGACCAATAGTTGGATGGGGAGATGGAACTAATTTTTTATTAGATGAAACAGAGCAATTTAATTGGGCTGAATTTACCGACGCAGAAGGTTTTATTTATAAGTCAAGAGCTACTCCAAAAGGCGCAGGTAATGGTTTAACTCTTGTATTTACAAAAATGCCAATGTCGCCGAGACAAACTATAGAAGGTACATTT
>JBIPMI010000231.1:0-5030 GCA_044369215.1 Bacteroidia bacterium
CTACCAGATGGAGCACAGAAGATGATAACTTTATTCATTCCTTAATTTGGGGATACGAATTAACACTTAGTTCATCAAAAATAAAATTGGATAGCCTTGAAAATCCAATAAAGTTGAGGAATTAGTCTTCTGTTTGGTCTTCTATATGTAAAATATGCAAAACTCTATGGATTAAAGGCGCAAAGAAAACGGCGGTAATACTTAAAAATGCAACGCCACTGTACAAAGCATAAAATGATGAAAACAATTTGGCGGTAGTTGTTTTCATTTCCACAACGGGCCCCATTCCTGTAAGGATTAAGCAGGCCATATGGAAACTATCTATCCATTCTAAGTCTGCAACCCAATGGTAACCAACGGTTCCAATACCAACTGAAAAGCCAATTAAAAACCCGGCAAATAACATGTACCTGAGCATACGTTTCAGGAAAGTCGATTGAGAGGCTAAAGCTTGTGTTTTGTTTTCCATAACAATTCTACATATCTATTTATTTATTGGATATCAGGATAATTCAGCCATAAATATACAAATCGCTACTGATATGTTTAGGAGGACTGTTGAAGATGGAGAATAACTAGAAAGTAATGTTCTAATTGAAAAGGATGTCTATTTGAAAAAGGATGATCTCATTAATCATAATGATTCATCAACAAAAACTCTTTTTATTAATCAATAAGTTTTTGTTCAAAAAAGGCTCCATTATTTAATTTTTCAATGGCAGCATCCAATCTTTTCTCATTTAATTTTGATGCTAATTCGTGGCTTGTTGTCATCAATGAATTGTAATCATCTAATGACATCAATACAATTCCATTATCCTTACCCCTTTTGATAATTAAAGTTTTGAAGTTTAGAGAAACCTTTTCTAAGTATTTCTTTATGTCTTTTCTGAATTCAGAAATTGAGGCGATAATCATAAATATTTTTGTTTAGAATCCATTACAAATACGCAGAATCTATGATTTTAAAATAACCATAAATTATAACAAAATGAGCTCTATTTCAGATAATATGAATTTAGTTTATTCACCGTACTTCAATAAAAATTCAGGGTTAATCGCTTTTAAGCTTACTCGTCCTTTATTGAAATTTTCATTTGATAATAACAAATCAATCTTTTCAGTGTATGGCCTGATTACTATTCCTTCTGCCCATACATCTTTTAGAATTTTACTTTTAATTGTAGCCATTTTTATAATCGCTTCAATATCGTTTTCTAATTCATAATCTAAAGCAACAATAGGAACAATTGGAAGTTCAATTTCGTTAAATAAATTATTGAACTCTTTAAAATTCAAGTATTCAAATCTATCAATATCAAAGGCGTTAAAGAACATTACTGTTTGACCTTTCAGCTTTAACTTATTATCTTGAATTCCTTCCCCAATTAGTTCTCCCTGAATTGAAATATTTTTCCCAATTGAACGCAATTTGTTTTCAATATCCATTTGTCTAGCAACTTTCCAAAAGCTATTAACAGGATCTTCAATAAGTTCAAGGTTTCTACTACTTACACCAAACTCACCATCTTTTATATAATAGGTTGCTGAACTACCATCAAGCTTTTCCGTTACATAACACTTTTCACCCTTGTATTTATCGAGTAATCTTTGAAGCACTTGTACCCTTGTTTCATCTGTTTTTGGAATAAACGAAGGGAACTTTCCTTTTGCAATACCACTCAAACAAGCTGGCATTGGTGGTTCATATTTAGTAATTCCTAAAACTTCAGTGCAATCAGCATCTTCAGCAATTTTAAAATCTTCAGGTAAAATTGTTAAAGGAAAACATATTCCTTGTGATACTTGACCGCGAAGCCTCACAGTTCTTATTCTCATTCCTCTTGGCTTAAGAAATTCAAATTCAGGTTTATTGGGCATTAAACTATCTATTTCGCAATAAACAACCATATCGCCGATAGTAAATTCGCCCTTTTTGACAACCAATTGCCAACCTAAAACGCTCGCCTTTTCAATTGAATCAGCTCCTTCAATAGGTTCTAAAGCTTTAATTATTTGAATACTTGCTAATTTTCTCATTTAAATATTAGGGATGGGAATAATGATTCAAAAATATAAAAAAAACCTCTTATGTATTAACTGATTCAAACAATTGAAGACAATGGAATAAATCCCTATGTAATCGATATTGGTGAATGATTTATGAAAATATTATTTGGCAACGCGATGAATCGGTTTCTATTCACCGCGATGAATCGGTTTTTATTCACCGCGATGAATCGCGGTGCTACTGGGGATGGGGGATGATATATGAATATATCATTTTTCACCGCGATAAATCGCGGTGCTACCGAGGCGGCGGATGTATTTATATATTTCAATCCACATCACACCAATAAATGCGGCGGCAAAACAATTGAACATGACCAACAAACTTGGAATTTCAAACTCGAAAATTTGTCGGATGGGTGTTACAAACAAGCATAAAACCGGTATGATTAATGACAAAGCCAATATCATTGGTATCAATCTGTTTTTGTATTGAATGGTTGTGAATATTGAATACATGAATGATCTGTTTTCCAATGTTAAAAACAAATTTGAAAAAATGAGGGTCATGTATACAATAGTTCTTACCATGGCTTCTGAATAATCATGGTGGATATAATAATAACCCAAACTTAAACAGGCAATGGTAATTATACAACCTTGAAGTATACTGATAGAAAGTTCCCTGAATGAAAAGAAAGATAATTTGGAGTCACGAGGTGGGCGAGCCATGGTATTGGGTTCGATGGGTTCGTTTTCGTAAATGATAGAACAAGTTGGACCCATAATTAATTCAAGAAAAATAACATGAATCGGCAAAAACAAATTGGTATACTTCCAGAATAAGATTAAGGGAAGTGTTACAATCATGATAATTGGAATGTGAATGGAAATGATATACCTGATGGCTTTTTTGAGGTTATCATAAATCCTTCTACCTAATGCAATGGCTTCGGGCATGTGGCTGAAATCATCATCAGCCAAAACCAATGTGGCAATGTTTCTCGCAACTTCACTTCCTCTTTTACCCATGGCAATTCCAATATGTGCGGCCTTCAATGCAGGTGCATCGTTTACCCCATCACCTGTCATGGCAACTATTTCTCCATTCGACTTTAATGCTTCTACAATTCTTAATTTTGCTTCCGGAAACATACGTGCGTAAATGGAAACTGACTTTACTTTTTCCTTTAATTCATCATCACTCAATTTCATCAATTCAGTGCCAATCATCACTTCATCTGGATCTTTCATTTCTATCTGATTGGCAATAGACTTCGCAGTTTCAGGATGATCTCCTGTTATCATCAAAACTCTAATACCTGCTTTGTAAAATTGAGCCATTACATCTTTCATATTCGACTTTGGTGGGTCGTAAAATGAAATCAGTCCCAATAAATTAAAGCTAAATGTTTCTTGTTTTTCAGGCAAAAGTTTTTTGTCCATTTCTGCTTTTCCTACAGCCAAAACACGGTGTCCTTTTGCTGCCAGAGAATTGGCTTTTTCAAGAAATTTGGCCTTCTCTTCATCAGATAAATTACTTTGTTTCAAAACACCTTCCACACTTCCTTTAACAGCAATTATTTTTTCTGTTTGATTTGAAAACACATGTGTCATGATTGGAAATTCACCTTCTAAAGGATACTCCTTTAACATGATAAAGTCCTTTCGTTTATCTGCAGAATTTACCCGAGAATACAATTCATGAATGGCTTTTTCCATGGGATCAAATGGTTCTGTTTCTGATGACCACATGGCAAATTCTAAGACTTCATTTAATTGAAATCCCTTAGCTTCTAATTGAAAAAACGAATCTGATTTCAACTCATAAATTTCAGCGGGGACCATTTTATTTTCGGTAATGGTTCCGGTTTTATCTGTACAAATCACACTGGCTGCACCCAAACTTTCCAAACGATGGGGATTACGTGCAATCACCATTTTTTTATACAAATGATAAGCACCCAAAGCCATAAAAGTACTGTAAGCAACAGGTATCTCTTCAGGAATTACAGACATCGCTAATGTTAATCCCGATAATAAACTCTGTATGAAATTTCCAGTTTCTATATAGTTCAATACACATACCACTACAAAAGCAAGTAGTCCGAACAGGAGCATACTTAAAATGAACTTTTTGATTTGTATCTGAAGGGGAGTTTTTACTTCTTCAATTTCAATTAATGAATCACCAATTGTACCTAATTTGGTTGATTTACCTATGGCACTTACTTCGGCTGTAGCGGAACCCGACAATACCATGGTTCCTTTGTAAATCAGTTTATCTTCTTTTTCAGAACCTTTATAAAGTGGCAAAGACTCTCCTGTAAGCATACTTTCGTTTACAGAAAAATCATTAGCCTTGAGTAAAACTGCATCTGCCGGAACAGTATCTCCATCTTCAACAATAATGATATCACCTAAAACAACTTCAGAAATTTGTATCTGAACTAATTCTGAATTTCTAATGACTTTGGCTCTTGGTCCGGTTAGATTTTTTAATGCTTCTACAGCACTTCTGCTTTTAGATTCCTGAAAAATGGATATCCCGGAAACGATGATAATCGCAACAAGCATGATTACACCTTCCTGGTACTTTCCTAAAATGAAATATAAAAAAGAAGACAATAAAAGAATGATGAACATGGGTTCGAAAACCACATCTATCAATACAGTAAAAAACCTGCTTTTTTCTTTTAACTCACTCTGATTGGAACCGTGCTTCTTTCTTGAAGATAGCACCTCAGCAGATGATAGGCCTGTTTGTTGGGATGCAGGTTTCTGCATCCTTACCGGTGGAAGGAACGAAGTGCCCTTCATCGCTACTGTTTTTTCTTTCATGTTGGATGCCTATTATTGGCACCGCGATGAATCGCGGTGTTACGGTATATATGCAGCGGGCTGCATGCGTGGCGCGGTATGATATATATATATATATGCAGCAGGCTGCATATAGGGCACCGCGATGAATCGCGGTGTTACAGAATGTTGTTTATCTGTTCTTTGATCTTTTCGAGTTC
>JBIPMI010000232.1:0-5029 GCA_044369215.1 Bacteroidia bacterium
GTGAACGATCCAACATTACACTCATGTAAAACTCTTTTGTAGGATTTGGTCCCGGATAGTAAACATCCTGTGCTACCAAAACTTTACTAACTAATTTACCTTTTGGACCTGTTTGAATGGTTACTAAAGTACCTCCAATTAAGTTACCTGCAATTTCTTTTGCTTTATCAGCATTTTTAGCAACGGCAACACCTCTTTGTTCTTTACCAATAATTGAACCTTTACCACGTCCACCTGCATGAATTTGGGCTTTAATCACCACAAAATCACTACCATACTGGTCTTTTAGTTTTAAAGCGGCATCATAGGCTTGTTCTGCTGATTCAGCAACAATTCCTTCTTGTACTGCAACGCCAAACGATTTTAATATTTGTTTGGCTTGATATTCATGAATGTTCATTACGAAAAAATTTGCTGCGAAAATACCATTTCAAATCAGATTTGAAAGCATTTTAAATTCAGTTTTATGAATGTTTATAACATCTCTTCTATTTTTATGATTGATATTGATTATCAGAATGTTTTAGCTTTTTTAAATGTGTGCATCCCATTCTTTCTGCCTAAAAATAGGACACTCTGCCCAACTAATACTATATTACAGCCCGAAGTTTAGTCATGATTATTGCGAAAAACATAGTTAAATCCTACAATGGATTGCAGGTTTTAAAAGATATCAACCTACAAATTAATGAGGGTG
The DNA here is from genome assembly GCA_044369215.1 of Bacteroidia bacterium. Taxonomy (GTDB): domain Bacteria; phylum Bacteroidota; class Bacteroidia; order UKL13-3; family UKL13-3; genus CAISCU01. Next base: position 698 of record JBIPMI010000232.1, read on the forward strand.
AAGTGGTTTCTATTGTTGGTGCTTCCGGCGCCGGTAAAACCACTTTGTTACAAATATTAGGAACTTTAGATTCGGCAGATTCCGGTTCTCTTATAATTGATGGCTCAGAAACTGCGGGTTTAAAGGGAAATAGTCTCGCTGAGTTCAGAAATAAAAAAGTGGGTTTCATTTTTCAGTTTCACCAATTGTTGCCTGAATTTAGTGCCATCGAAAATGTTTGTATGCCCGCCTGGATTGCCGGAGTTTCTAAATCCGATTCAGAAAAAAGAGCTAAGGAACTTTTAGATTTAATGGGTTTAAGTGCCCGTTTTTCTCATAAACCTTCAGAACTAAGTGGTGGCGAACAACAACGTGTGGCTGTAGCTCGCGCGTTGATGAACAAACCTGCTGTAATTTTAGCAGATGAACCTTCAGGAAACCTGGATTCTAATTCGGCAGGACAATTACACCAGTTGTTTTTTGATTTACGCGAACATTTCAAACAAACTTTTGTAATTGTTACTCATAATCCTCAACTGGCTGCCATGAGCGATAGAATGTTAACTATTAAAGATGGAATTATTGTAGTCTGAAATGGAATCTTCAGCGCTTCAGGTCTTAAAACAATACTGGGGACATAGTTCCTTCAGGCCTTTGCAAGAGGATATAATTCAAAATATTCTTGATGGAAATGATACGCTTGCCTTACTCCCAACAGGTGGAGGTAAATCAATTTGTTTTCAGGTACCGGCGCTTGTTTTAGATGGTTTGTGCCTGGTAATTTCTCCTTTGGTTGCTTTAATGAAAGACCAGGTTGAAAGGTTACAAAAAATGGGAATCACTGCTCATGCCTTGTATGCCGGAATGCATCAAAATGAAATCAGAAATATTCTTGGAAATTGTATTCAAGGAAAGGTGAAGTTTTTGTATGTTTCTCCTGAAAGACTAAATGCAAATCAGTTTAAAGCCAATTTGCAGGATTTACCTATTACTTTAATTGCTGTTGACGAAGCCCATTGTATCAGTCAGTGGGGTTTCGATTTTCGTCCTGAATACAGACAAATTGCTCAGTTGCGACCGTTTTTTCCAAAAGTTCCCATTCTTGCACTAACTGCCACTGCAACCAAGCAGGTAATTAGTGATATGCAACAGCAATTAGATTTTAAACATGCCAAAGTAATTACGGGCAGTTTTTATCGAAGAAATTTAAGTTATGTTGTTAGAAAAACTGAATCTAAAGATAGCCAGATTTTAAAGGTTTTAAAGTCGGTTCAAGGTAGTGGTTTGATTTATGTTAGAAGTAGAAAAAAAACAGTTGAAATTTCGCATTGGTTGGTGAAGGAAGGAATTTCAGCTTCGTTTTATCATGCAGGTTTAAGTTTTGATGAAAGAAATAAACGGCAACAAGCCTGGATTGATAATAAAATAAGGGTAATGGTTTGCACCAATGCTTTTGGAATGGGAATAGATAAACCCGATTGCCGTTTTGTGGTGCATATCGAAATGCCAGATAGTCTTGAAGCTTATTACCAGGAAGCGGGTAGAGCAGGTCGTGATGGAAACAAAGCTTATTGTTTGTTGCTTCACGGACCATCAGATTCAGAACAAATGGAAACACGTTTGTTGCAAAATTTTCCTGATGAAAAAAATATTCGCACCATTTACGACGCTCTTTGTTCCTATTTACACATTCCAATGGGCGTTAATCCCGAAAGAAGTTTTTTGTTTGATATAGATGATTTTTGCAAAAACAGACAACTCGACGCTTATTTAGTACGAGCGTCATTATCTGTGCTTCAACAAATGGAAATGTTGCACATGAGTGATTCGTTTTATGAACCGTCAAAACTCATGATGCTAATGGATCCGGGGGAAATTTATCGTTACCAAGTTGAAAATGAAAAGTACGATAATTTGCTCAAAATTTTATTAAGGAGTTACGGAGGTTTGTTCGATAAGTATTCAATTATTTCAGAAAAATATATATCAACCAAATTAAAAAGAAATGAGGCTGAAATAAGATTGAGTTTAAAGAAATTAACTGAGCAACAAGTTCTGGATTATCAAGAGCAAAATGAAGCTGTCCGATTAAATTTTAAAACAGAAAGAATAGGTTCTTCTTATCTGCGTTTTGATAAGGCATTTTACAAACAGCGAAAGGAAATTTACTTTATCAAATTGCAAAAAATGATTGAATATGCAGAATCTGATTATTTATGCAGAAGCCGAATTTTACTGAAGTATTTCGAAGAATGGGACTCAGAAGATTGTGGTATTTGTGATATCTGTTTAAACAATAAGCGTAAACAAGGGTTCCAAAAAGATGAAATGGAAAGAAATATCAAACAAATTCTGCAACTTAAACCATTGAGAATTGAAGAATTAATCGGAAAAATACCGGAATATCCTCAAGAAGAAATCAGCAATTATTGCAGAATTCTGCTCGACAAACATATCTTGCAACTCGATTCATCAGAAAAATTATATTGGAACGGAAACACATCATATTCTGCGTAACCACAGATTTAAATTACGATCAGCGAATGCAGCGCATTTGCAGCAGTTTACAAGATGAATTCGATGTAATTATCGTAGGTAGAATTTGGCCAAATTCGACTGAATTAAGTTCTAAGCCATACCAGCAACATCGTTTAAAATGCCACTTCAATAAAGGCAAATTGTTTTACCTGGAATTTCAAATCAGGTTATTTTTTTATTTGATTTTTAAAAAGTTTGATATCATTGGTTCAATTGATTCTGATACAATTTTACCATGCACATTTGTTAAAATATTAAGGTCGAAAAAATTGGTTTTTGATGCACATGAATACTTTACTGAAGTACCTGAATTAAGCAATCGTCCTTTTACTAAAGGTATTTGGGGAATCATTGAAAATGCTTGTATTCCTTTGGCTGATGCTGCTTATACAGTTGGTCCGGGTTTGGCAAACATCTTTACAGCATCTTATGGAATTCCTTTTGAGTGTATTAGAAATCTTCCAAATAAAACAGTCGAATTTGAATCGAAGCAAGAAAATATTCCGCTAAGAATTTTATACCAGGGGGCTTTAAATGAAGGAAGATGTTTATCACATTTAATTAATGCTGTTAAAGATTTTCCTGTTAAATTGATACTTGCCGGGGAAGGCGATTTAAGCAATACTTTAAGGGAATTAGTCAAACAAAATCGACAAGAAAACCAGGTAGAATTTCTTGGATTTGTAAAACCAAACGAGCTAAAAAATCTCACCAAAACATGTGATATTGGATTTAATGTTTTAGAGCCAATGGGTTTGAGTTACCAATATTCACTTGCCAATAAATTTTTTGATTATATACATGCCGGTATACCTCAAATTTGTTCAAATTTCATAGAATACCAGCACTTAAATGATACTTATTCTGTAGCAATTTTAAGTGCTTTTGATATTGAATCAATCAAAAAATCCTTGCACTTATTAATTGAATCAAGCCAATTAAGAGGCGAATTGACAAATAATTGCAAATTAGCGACAAAAGATTTAAATTGGGCCTTAGAAAAAGAAAAATTAAATCCAATTTATAAGGGATTGTAGCCAAATCTCATGAAGCATTTACACGTCGTAACAACAATATATCCCTATCCGCCTCGGTTTGGAACTGCGGCAGAGATTTTTCATACCATAAAATCTTTGTCGGAACTTGGAATCAAAATATTCCTTCATTGTATTGAATCAAAAAACCATGAATCGGTAACAGATTTAGAACAATATTGTGAAAAGGTTTTTAGGTATCTTCCAAAAAGAATCTGGACTACAGAAAAATCAATACCTGATATCGTTTATTCTGCGGGAGTTAGCTCTTTATTGAAAAATTTAATTTCTATTGAAGCGCCCATACTTTTTGAAGGACTTGAATCTTGTTTCTTTTTGAGTGAACCAACACTTAAAAGTCGATATAAATTGGTTCGGATTGATAAAATTTCGTCAAAATATTATTTAGAAAAATCAAGGGGAAAATCTAAACTTTCTAAATGGTATTATGGAAAGGAGGCCATGAAATTTAGGGAATTTGAATCTGTATTGAACCATGCAAATATGATTTTAAGTATTTCTCCAAAAGATTATTCAAGTTTTTGTAAACGATACAATACCAAATCTTACTATTTACCGGCTTTTCATTCAGAAAAAAAATATAGCGTTCCTGAAGGAATAGGTCAATTTTGTTTGTTTCATGCCCGCTTAGACAGACAGCTCAACCACGACTCTGCGATGTTTTTAATAAAAAATGTATTTTCAGAATTGCCTTTTGAATTATTTATAGCAGGAGAGGGGGCAAAACCTGAATTAAGAAAAGCTATTTCAGAAAACGCCA
>JBIPMI010000233.1:0-4996 GCA_044369215.1 Bacteroidia bacterium
TCCACCTAAATAAATACCGTAAGACCCTAAACGAATTTGGTTATTTACAATATTGATATTAAAAGCATTATCGCCACTTGGACCATAAATTACAGCTAAAGCATCAGCAGTACTCGTTGTATTTACACTTTCAAGAATACAATTTCTAAATTCAATATTATTTGTATTGATATTCAATGAAGCAAGTTTATTGATAGAAATTACACGACCTGAAGTTGTATTGGTATTTCTAATAGTAAGGTTTCTGAAATTCACAAAAGAAGCTCCAGTTAATTTAACTATATAGTTGTTAATCGCATTTGCATTTGCAAACTGCATTGTAACTGAAGATGCCAATCCTGCAGCAGACTGAAAGGTAATAGTGTTTATTGCATTAGTTCCAGCTATTGCAGCCAATTCATATTGACCGGTATAAGTTCCAGATGAAATATTAAACACAACAGGACCTGCTACACCACCACAAGAAAGCTTATCAACAGCATCCTGAATACTTACAAAATTTGTAGCACCAGTTCCTGAAGGATTAATTGTATAAGTTCCAGACAAAGCCCCACAGAATGAAGTATTAAAAGTATCATTTAATGCTTGTAAATCAGCAGTGGCATTAGGAAGTGATGTATAAGCTTTTAAATTAGTTAATGCACCTGTGAAATTAAACTGTTGTGAAGTATTTCCAATTCCACTTGCAGTATCAAATAAAACCGTATCTGTTGCACCTGGTAAAATTGTTCCTAAATAAGCTTTAGTTCTTACAATTGTATCTACTCTATAAGAAACGTTTGCGGATGTTAATGAACTAATTCCAAAGTTTTTAATTACAACTCTAACATTGGTTAAACCCGGAAGAGACGGTTTGTTTGGAACTAAAATTGCGATTACACCTGCATCATCTAAAGGTTTTGCAAATTCATAAACACCGGCATCAGGACCTACAGTACTTCTGGTATTTCCATCAATATCATCAGGAACAGAAGTGAATGGAGCTCCAATACTATCTAAAGCCGGATTGATACTTCTTAAATTTGTTGTAGAGAAATAATTTGGATTTTCAACGATACTGTTGGTATCAGGATTGTTAGCCAAAATTAAATTCAAATTAGCTCTGAAAGCAGGCAATGCATTAAAGATATTATTCACTAATCTCCAAGGATAACTTGAAGTTGAATAATATACATTATTGTTTTGCTCAGCACTTAATGTTCCTAATATAGTAGTATTTGCACACCAGAAAGCCAAAGCACCCGAAGGTGATGAAAACACATTGTTACGGATTCTTATATTATTATATAACGAATTCGTATATGAATAATAAAATGCAGTACTGGCATAAGAAGCATCACCTGTTGTGTTATTTACGGCATTATGAAAGTAATCAGTATAAGCATTTCCCGGATCAAAAATAGCATAGGTTGTATTTGTACCTGCACCAACTTGAATCATATTATTTGCAATAAGATTTCTATTCTGGGCAGTACCAATATTAGCTGAAAGGTAAATTCCATAACCACCTAATTGACCAAAAATATGATTTTTAGTAAACTGAATACCACCATCAGAATTAAGAATGTATGCGGAGGCACTAAAAGTATTAATAAAATTTCCTGTGTTAGAAATTACGTTTTTAGTAATTACTATTCTATTTTGAAAAACTGCATAAATAGGATAATAGTAAATATTTCTGAAAACAGAATTTGAAATCACATTATCAAAACCTCTGGTAGCAGTTGCTGAATATAAATCAGCACCATAATAACCACCAACTAAAGTACAGCTATCAACTTTTAAATAAGAAGCAGTATTTCCAACAGTATTTAAATTGATGTTAGAACCGGAAGTAACCAAACATGCAAAATTTGATAATGCTGAAGTTAATAAAGGAACTCTTAGCGTTGTTTTTATAAAACTATTGCTATCTGCAATATTGGTTAATAAAACTGCATAAGCCGCAGATGAACCAGTGCTTTCAAAAGTTAGATTTCTGAAATTTAAAAATCTTGCACCATTCAATAACAATGTAGCTCTTGAGATTGAACCGTCATGAGTAATTCTTGTAGTAGCAGAATCTAAACCAGAAATTGTAACATTATTAATTGAGTTACTTCCAGGAATAACACCATTTAGTGTTACTTGTTCATTATAAACTCCAGGAGAAACATTCACTTGAACAGGACCAGCTACTCCACAAGTTTGAAGTGTACTCATCAATGTGGCAAAACTTGTAAAATTACCACTACTAGCAGCTATAGATGGATTGATAGTAACAGTTCCAGAAATTGGAGTGCATAAAGTAATATTAACTGTATCATTAACTCTAAAGCTATCAGTTTGCATATTTGGCAAAGAACTCCAAGCTTTTAAATTATAAAAACCTGGATTGACAAAATTGAAAGAACCTAAACTAACAGAAGTTGTATCACCACCTGCTACTGTCCCTGTCCAATAAGCCAAAGTTTGAGATGTACCATTTACTGACCAATTGATTTCAGCAGAAGTTAAACTTGAAGTACCGAAATTCTTTAAAGTAACATCAACATTTGAACTGCCTAAACTAATTGGATTTACAGGAGAAGTAAACCTAGTTACACCGGCATCTACAGCTTGTACCGTGAATTCATAAGCACCTGGATCTGGTGTATTGCTACGTAAAGCTCCAGTTACATCTCTTGGTACATCTGCATTAGTATTAAACCCGATATTGTTCAATGAATCTGAACCAGGCTGAAAGAATTCTGCACCTAAATAAGTTCTAAACTGAGGATTTGCATCAATACTATTTTGATCATAAGCTGCAGCATTTACCAATTTCCAATCAGATAGATTCAATTGATTTGTTGTATAAAAACCAGTAAATGTATTTGTACCAGCATTTCCTTTATATAACACATTATTATTACATACATATCCTGCACCGGTAGTTGCAAAATACAAAATATGTTTATTTCCAGTACCGCCGCGATTTAGGAAGAAAATATTATTTCTTAATGTGGTTGTAGTTGGAGTCCCTGTATTATAATATAGCTGAGTAACAGCTGTTGCCGTTGAAGTTGGGTGATCAACAATAAATGTATTATGAATCAACCTAAAGTTTTGAGCAGATAATTGATAAAAACCATATAAAGTTCCATTGAACCTGATATCATACATTAAATTATTTGAGAAAATAACTGGTCTTGCAGCAGGAATATTCGTTGCAATTGCATAGTATCCATAAAATGTACCTGTTGAAGTTTGTAATTGTTGGAAAGGCTGTTTAATTACGTTTGCATCAATTGTATCCTGTGCCATTGAGTTTATCATATAAAACCCATAGTGAGTTGTTGGACTTGCTTTTGTTGGTCTTGAAAGAATATTATTTCTATAAGTACCACCGGCACTATAAGCAATATAAAAACCATATACGGTAAAGTCGCGGATAATATTATTTCTTACAATTGTTCTGTTATTAGTTCCTGCATTTACTGTAGTTGGCATTACAACAATACCATAATATGGTCCACCTGTTGAATTTCCAGTAATTGTATTATTTTCTATAATATTAAAACTTCCATTAATACCGGTAGTTGTTGGATTTGATAAACTTCCTGAAATACCAATTCCAACAGATAAAGAAGAACCTGTTACCGATGATATATCAATAAAACAATTTGAAATTTTATTATTGTCTGAACCACTAGTTAAAGTGAATCCCCCTCCAAAAGATGCATTCAATGACCTAACTCTTAAATTATCAAATGTCATAAAATCAGTTCCTATTAAATTTATGGTACTAATAATAGAAGAACTGGAATTGAATTGAACAATTTGATTATTACCATTGATAGTAACTGTATTTGTAGCAGATGTTCCAATAACATTTGTAAAAACAACCTGTTCATTATAAGGACCAGAGCCCGCAACAACATCAGCAACAATTGGCCCGCCAATTCCTCCAAAACTTATGGTATTTGCAAATGAGGTGAATGAAACAAAGTTTGTAGCTGAAGCAGCTGCATTCTGATTGATTGTATAACTACCACCAGGAACCACCGCAAAAATATTATCTGCATAAGCAGTATCATTTGTATTTCTTGCATCAAGTCCATTATTCGGATTTGATGTCCATGCAGCAATATTATATCCAGTTAGAGCAGCCAAAGTAAAAGAACCAATATTTACATTGGTACTTTGTGTACCTCCAGCAATTGAACCTGTCCAGCTAAATGGAGTTTGAGTAACACCATTAACTGTCCAATTAATAGTTGCTGATGTGATAGTAGTTGTACCAGCGTTTCTTACTTTAACATTTACAGGAATAGTTCCTGGACTCAAAGGAGCTGCAGGAACAACAACTTCAGCTATACCCGCATCGGTGCTAGTTGGAGGTGTAAATTCCAAAATACCAGGGTCAGGAGTTGTACTTCTTGCTTGTAAATTTATATCAACAGGAACTGAACTTAAAACATTCGCTCCTTTGTTATTTACAAATCCATCTGCAGGAGTAAAATCAAATGCTCCTTGGTTTACAAACAATGGATCGGTATAAACTGAATTTGAATCAAAAATACTTGAATTAGCAGTTCTCCAAGATTGGAATGTTGGATAATTTATTCCATTATACGAACCAACCATACTTCCATTTCCCTGCTTGAAATAAACGTTATTATTTATATTAAATAAAGTTCCAGGATTAGCGATAAAAACATTATACATAGCACTTGAACCGCCACGTTTTAAATAAATAATATTATTTCTGAAATCAATACCTAATCCAGATGGTGTGCCAGAATGGTAAAATCCATAAGTTTGATAAGAAGCTGTAGTAGTAGAAGCTGCATGATCAACAATTACGTTGTTATGATAAAATCTCCAGTTATTGGCTGATGATGAAAAAATACCATAAATACCACCATTACCTCTTAAATCATAAAGAACATTATTTGCGACCAAACAAGGATTTGTTGTAGGAGTATTAGGTGTGTAAATGGCTATTCCATAAACTGTCGAAAATGAAGTTCCT
>JBIPMI010000234.1:0-4982 GCA_044369215.1 Bacteroidia bacterium
GCCTCTATCAGTTCTGAAATTGAAATTTACAACAACATCTCCGTCCTTAATTGTGGCTATATCTTTTCCATTTTCCTGCAGGATGATTGGTTTTAAAAATTCATCAGTTTCATCTGCTGAATATTTAGATGCAATTGAAGCAAGTAAATCAGTTGATTTTTCACCTATTCCATTTACCAATGCATCATAAGCCAGCTTCACTCTCTCCCAGCGTTTATCACGGTCCATGGCATAATAACGACCCGTAACACTTGCAATTTTACCACCGGTTATATCTAAATGACTTTGTACATCTTTTAAATAATTTAAACCCCCTTTAGGGTCTGTATCTCGTCCATCCGTAAATGCATGTATGAAAAAATTCGAAATCGATTCATTTTTCATTAAAGAACATAGTCCTTTTAAATGATCAATGCTACTGTGAACGCCTCCATCACTTACTAAACCAATAAAATGTACTGATTTATTATTGTCTTTGGCATATTTCAAAGCCGACATCAAAACTTCATTTTCTTTAACCAGATTTTCTCTAAACGCTTTGTTGATTAATACCAATTGCTGATAAACAACTCTACCTGCACCGATATTCATGTGACCTACTTCTGAATTACCCATCTGTCCATCAGGTAAACCAACCCATTCACCACAAGTATGCAGTTCACTATTGGGATATTTTGAAATAAGTGAATCGAAATTTGGCTTATGGGCTAAGTTAATTGCGTTTCCATCATAAGGTTTTCCGTTTCCCCAACCATCTAATATCAATAATATAACACGCTTATTCATAGCAATAAATTAAGCTGCAAATATAAGCATATAACATTGGAGAAAAATTGAATATAAAAGCCAATGAAAGGAAATGAGTGGTTTCACTTGAATTTTGGCATGGTTTTGGTATCTTGCTGACATAATAAACATAACAATTTCACCCAAAATGAAAAAGTTTAAAATCTTAATTCTAATTATTGCATTGTTCCCATTAGCGGCATTTGCCGATACGTTTGACGATATATTAATTGCATTAAAAGCAGGTAATTCTAAAGAAATGACTCGTTCATTTAACAATAGTGTTGAACTTACACTTTTAGATAATGAAGGCATTTATAGCAAACAACAAGCTGAACAGATGTTAAAGAATTTCTTTGCAAAAAATCCTCCAAAATCAGTTACCCTGCAACATAAAGGTGCTTCGGGACAAGGTGCGCAATATGCCATTGCAACTTATGAAGCAGCTACCGGAAAATTCAGAGCTTATATGTTTCTTAAAGATACTGGAAACGGTTTGTTGGTGCATGAGTTTAGAATTGAAAGGCAGTAATCTTTAGACTGAAATCATTCTGGCTTCTTAAGAAGAAAAAGTTATCATCTTCAAACAATAACATAAAATCCCCAATAATAAAACAAACCCATTAAACCAATATATGCCAAGTTATTAGCAACATAAATAAGTTTAAAAAATACGGTTTTGTTTTTGTCCTTCATGATTTTAAAACTCCATAATGTTATTGGAAAAAATAAAATCAAAACCAGAAATGGTAAATAAGAACTTATACTCACAAAAATATTTGATGGGTCAAAGTAAGGAGCATCAAAATAAAATACATGAATGCTTCCACTCAATACATACATATAATAACACAAAAACAAACACAGCGGAATCATCGTTTTTTCTGTTATGGTTAGTTGATTTTTTTTGATTAGTTGAATGAGGAAATAAATAAAACTAAACAAAAACAATGCTGCGCAAAACAGGATAAAAACGGCTTGTATTATATTGTTTTTAGGTATTTGAAAACTAGCTAATTTTTCAAATTCAATATTCTTTGGGAATAAAGTATCAATAGCTACAATCCTGTTTCCATTTTTCAATTCTTCAACCAAATTAAAGCTTATTGTATTTGAATAATCGTGATAAAAAAACAGATTGAAGTTTCCGCTTTGTAAATCCCAAATTGATGTAAGTAAAGTGCCATCGCCCATTTTGTTTCTGCAAACATGCATAGTATCTGAAAGTGCTTTACAAAAAGCCAAACTCGTATCAATTTTACTGTTTAAAAAGGAATGTCCATTTTTATAACGCACCAATGAATTTGCTTTTTCCTGACTGGTTATTGATGGACAAAAATTGGAAATCACGTATTTATCATCACTACCTATTTTGATTGAATATGGTTCTACAACCAGGTATTTCCCGGAATTATCAGCATACAAAAAAATATCTTCTATAAAAAATGAGTAATCGTAATTTTCTATAAAGGCTTTTACTTCTTCAACATTTTTGCATGAATGAAGAATGTTTTTAAGATAGATTGTAGGATTGGTAATTTCTTTTTCACCTGATTTCTTTTCAAGTTTTGGATGAAAGGATGCCAATCTTTCAAAAGCCAATCCCATTTCATTCATGCCGGTTTGAGGAGCAAATCCATTTTCGCCATCAAATCTTGAACCTGTAAAAGCAGCTCCATATTTGTTTAGGGCTGAAGCAGTTTCAAACCAAAGTCTAGGTGTTAAACGCCAAGCATCTTCATTACTTCCAAAAATGGTTTTATTACCCAATGTGACTTTATAACCACTGCATGCATTAAGTGCATTGATGCTATATGAAAAACATAATAAAAGAATAAGTAGTTTTGGGTAATTTCTCATGTAGGGGTTTGGTTTATTCCCGAAACAAACGAGATATACCTTAGGGAATTGCCTTCCCAAGTTTTAGGGAAGAAAAAATAGAAGCTATTTAAACTGCTACTGCACCCTTAATTCCAGGATGTGGATTGTAGTTTTCCAATTCAAAATCCTCGTAGTTAAAATCAAAAATTGTTTCCTGGTTTCCTTTGATTTTCATGGTAGGATAAGGACGAGGTTCACGACTTAACTGCAATTCTACTTGTTCGAAATGATTGCTGTAAATATGTGCATCACCAAAAGTATGAACAAAATCGCCTAGCTCCAAGTTACAAACTTTTGCAATCATCATTGTTAATAGTGCGTATGAAGCAATATTAAAAGGCACTCCAAGAAACATATCAGCACTTCTTTGGTATAACTGACAACTTAATTTGCCATCAGCCACATAAAACTGAAAAAATGCATGACAAGGCATCAAAGCCATTTTTGATAAATCGGCCACATTCCAGGCACTAATTATCATTCTTCTTGAATCAGGATTTTTCTTAATTGTTTCAATCAGTTCAGTTAACTGGTCGATATGTCCACCATCTTGAGTTGGCCAACTTCTCCACTGATAACCGTAAACCGGACCTAATTCACCTTCTGGAGTAGCCCATTCATCCCAAATACTTACATTATTATCTTTGAGGTATTTGGTATTAGTTTCACCTTTAATAAACCACAACAACTCGTAAATGATTGATTTTAAATGGACTTTTTTAGTTGTTACAAGTGGAAAACCATCCTGCAAATTGAATCTGATTTGAGCTCCGAAAATACTTTTTGTGCCAGTTCCGGTCCTATCAGATTTTAAAGTACCGGTTTCATAAATATGCTTAAGGAGGTTTTCGTACTGGTTCATGGAGTGAAATTATAGAAAACACGAAATAAGGAGGGATTTACAGGCTTTTATTAAGAATATTTCAACAGTAAATGTAAAATTCAGGAATAATCTAATTCTTTTAACTTAGATTTCGCTTAGATTATTGCATTAGACGATTCAAATCTTATTTTTGCGGTTCTCTTAAATTTATTAAAAAAAAAATGGCTGAAGTAATCCGCATGCCCAAAATGAGCGATACAATGACAGAAGGAGTTATTGTTTCATGGCTAAAACAGGTGGGTGATGATATTAAATCCGGTGATATCCTTGCAGAGGTAGAAACCGATAAAGCAACTATGGAGTTGGAAAACTATGTAAAAGGTACACTTTTACACATAGGAATTCCTGCTGGTGGCTCTGTTCCGGTTGATGCATTAATTGCTATAGTTGGTCAGAAAGGCGAAGATATTTCTGCATTATTAGCAGGCGCTTCAACAGTTGCTGCTCCGGCTGCAGCTTCGGTAGCAGAGGAAGTTAAAGCCGAGCAGGTTTCTAGTGCACCTGTTGAAACAGTTCAGGCAACTAACAACAATGATGGACGAGTAAAAGCTTCTCCTTTAGCTAAAAATATTGCCAAAGAAAAAGGCATTGATTTATCAATGGTTCAGGGAAGTGGCGATAATGGCAGAATCATAAAAAAAGACATTGAAAACTTCACTCCGGCTAGCAAACCAGCTTCTGCTCCTGCAGCAAGTGCTGTAAGTTTGCCACAAATCGTAGCTCAGGAAAGTTTTGAGGAAGTGAATTTGAGTCAAATGAGAAAAGTAATTGCGCGTCGCTTAAGCGAAAGCAAACATACTGCTCCTCATTTCTACTTAACCATGTCGATTAACATGGATAAAGCTATTGCCGCCAGAAAACAAATGAATGAGTTCACTGATGTAAAAATCTCGATGAATGATATCATTATCAAAGCTGTGGCATTGAGTTTAAGAAAAAATCCAAATGTAAATACATCTTGGTTAGGCGATAAAATTAGATACAACCACCATATCCATATTGGAGTAGCAGTAGCTATTGAAGATGGATTGATTGTACCGGTTGTGAAATTTGCAGATAATAAAAGCATTGCTCATATCAGTGCTGAGGTAAAACAATTGGCTGATAAAGCTAAAAACAAAAAATTACAACCAAACGAGTTCGAAGGAAATACATTTACTATTAGCAATTTAGGCATGTTTGGAATTGATGAATTCACTGCAATCATCAATCCACCAGATGCTTGTATTTTAGCAATTGGAGCTGCTAAAGAAGCAGTAATTGTAGAAAACGGACAAATGAAAGTTGGTAATGTTATGAAAGTTACATTGAGCTGCGATCACCGTGTTGTAGATGGAGCGGTTGGTTCTGCATTCCTTCAAACGCTTAAAGATTTGTTGGAAAATCCAGTGAAGATGTTAGTTTAAATAATATCCTATAAAAAAATAAAAGC
>JBIPMI010000235.1:0-4980 GCA_044369215.1 Bacteroidia bacterium
TTTTCAGTATGTTAATGGGAGATGAAGTTCCACCTAGAAGAGAATTCATCGAAGCAAATGCGCGTTATGCAAAAATTGACGCTTAATTAAGCCTTTCGTCCCCCGAGGGTTAAAGGGGGTTACAATGTTCGCAAGAACAAAATATATATTCCCCTTCGTTGAAAAACGAGGGGGATTTTTTTGGGGAGAAAAATCGTTAATCCAAAATCAATTGTTTCACCTTCACCAAACCCTGAATAGCGTTGCATAAATAGATTTCATCGGCATTTTCAAGGTCTTCAATTTCACATTCTAATTCAACAATTTCTTGTTTTTCGAGCAACTCGGCTCTCTTCACTCCTTCTACACAGCCTTCAGAAATTGGAGGTGTAAACCAGATTCCATCCTTCACCCAGAAAAAATTACTGGAACTAGCTTCACATACCCTACCCGCTTCATTTAAGATGAAAGCATCATCCCACTTTTTTTCTTTAGCAAAAATTGAAGCCATTACATAAACCAATGCATTTCCTGATTTTATGTTTGATAGCGGGTGAAATGACTTGTACGTTTCGGTATAAATGCCAACTATTTTTTCTTTTTTAGGCTGATTTACATCTAATACGAAATGCTCAATTAACCAGCTAACAGAATTATTATCAGGCAAATAAAAGCCATTTGAAGTTCTAAATAAAGTAAATCTGATTTTACTTTTTTGATTTAATCCATGTTTTTGAATTTCATCTTTTAATAAGGATTCAAAAAAAGGAAAAGTGAAACTAATGGGAATATCCATTTTCAGGAATTTTGCTGAATTAATCAGTCTTTCATAATGCAATTCAAGGTTTTTAAGCAAACCATCTTCAAACAGAATGCTTTCAAACAACAAGTCGCCATAAACAAATGCACGTTCCAAAATATTGTGTATAAAGGTTAAACAGATTCTTTCAACAAAAAAAAGGAATAAGTCTGAATAAATTCAATTGAATTTTGATTTTTGAAACTGCCATAAAATCATAGCTTTGCCGCTTCAAAATAATTTTGAATCAAGCCAATAAAAAACCAATATAAATGAAAAGCGTTTACATCGTTTCTGCCGTTCGCACTCCAATTGGAGCCATGAATGGTTCTTTATCTTCTTTAACAGCCACCCAATTAGGTTCTATTGCAATTAAAGGTGCATTAGAAAAAGCCGGAATTGCTCCAGAAATGGTTCAGGAAGTTTACATGGGTAATGTAATTTCAGCAGGATTAGGTCAAGCTCCTGCAACACAAGCCATGTTAGGTGCCGGAATTCCAAATACTGTTCCATCAACTACCGTTAATAAGGTTTGCGCATCGGGTTCTAAAGCAATTATGTTAGCTGCATCAAGCATTATGATGGGAGTTAATGATGTTGTTGTTGCCGGTGGAATGGAAAGCATGAGCAATATTCCTTATTACTTAGACAAAGCCCGTAATGGTTATAGATTAGGTCATGGAACCGTTATAGACGGTTTAATAAAAGATGGTTTATGGGATGTTTACAAAGATTTCCATATGGGTAATGCTGCTGAAATCTGTGCCCGTGAGTACAATTTCACCCGTGAAGACCAGGATAATTTTGCAATTGAATCGTATACCAGAGCACAAAATGCTTATGCTAAAAATGCTTTTGCAGATGAAATCATTCCGGTAAGTATACCTGTTAGAGGAAAAGACCCAATTACTGTTAGTGTTGATGAAGAATACACCAAAGTAAATTTCGACAAATTAAAAACATTAAAACCTGCTTTTGAAAAAGAAGGAACAATTACTGCTGCGAATGCATCAAAATTAAATGACGGATCGAGTGCAATGGTTTTAATGAGTGAAGAAAAAATGAACGAATTAGGTTTGAAGCCATTAGCAAAAATCATTGGTTTTGCTGATGCTGCACAAGCTCCTGAGTGGTTTACAACTACACCTGCATTAGCTATTCCTAAAGCTTTGAAAATGGCCGGAATTGAATTAAAAGATGTCGATTTCTTTGAATTAAACGAAGCATTTTCAGTAGTAGGATTGGTAAACAACAAACTTTTAGGACTAGATGATAAAAAAGTAAATGTATACGGTGGTGCTGTAGCTTTAGGACATCCGATTGGAAGTTCTGGAGCAAGAATCGTTGGTACATTAGCAACCATACTTAACAAAGAAGGTGGACGTTATGGGGTTACCGGTATTTGTAATGGTGGTGGTGGTGCATCTGCTATTGTTTTAGAAAGAGTATAATTTTTTGATGAAGTTATATCTTCATCAGATTTATTTAACTATAACAAAGGCTGTATCGGAGCTTAAATTAATATTTGAGTTTTGATACAGCCTTTTTCTTTTATTTGTGATATGATAGATATGAAAAAAATATTCTTTGTTTTTTCTTTTTTATGTTTGATTCAAATTTCTGTAAAAGCACAAGTTTTGGATTCACTAAGAATTGATAGTTTAACAAGCTACGAATACAGATTAAGTGGATTGGCAAAAGAGATGGTTTCTAATTTTGATGAGTTAACCAGAATTAGTTCCGGCAAAAATTTCATTATTAATTTAGGAAGGGCATTAAAAATTGAAAATTCCTACTTCTACCCTTTTGATTCAATTAAGAACGTTATTATCTTAAAATCACCCGATAATTTTTTTAGGGTAATCACCTGGAATATTGCTACCAATGATGAAAAGTTCAGGTATTTTGGGGTGATTCAGATGAACCCCTTAATGGTAGCCAAATTGCCAAACAAAGATGAATTTAAGAATTTTTATCCTTTGATAGACAGAAGTGATAGCATAGTAAATTTTGCATATAAAGAACTGGATACTGATCATTGGTTTGGATGTGCTTATTATAAAATCATCAAAACATCAAACAAAAAATTAAATTATTATACTTTGTTGGGATGGGATGGATCTGATAACAAAAGGAACAAAAAGGTAATTGAAATATTGCAATTTAAAATGGGAAGACCTTGGTTTGGCGCACCTGTTTTAGATTTTAAAAGGAAAAGCATATTTTGGAGGTATGTTTTTGAATTTAACAATTCAGCCACAATGGGATTAAGGTATGATGAAAAAAATAAGTATTTGATTTATGAAAACATTGTACCGGATAAACCACTAAATACAGGCAATTTTGAATTTTATTTTCCTGATGGGAGTTTTGATTATTGTATTTGGAAGAATGGAAAATGGGAAAAGCAGCAGGGATTTCTTCAGAATGAAAAATAATACATAAACAAAAAATCCATTTAAATAATATTACAGCAACTTAAATCAAAAAACATACATAAGTGATTGAAGTCAGATTCTAATTAACTAACAGGATGTACATTTGAATAACAAATAATAGGAATATGATTCTCACCATTTTATCTCTTCTGTTGGTACTAAACCTGGTTGGTTTTTTTAACAGACAAAAAGCATGGTCAAAAGTATTCTTATTTGGGCAGCTATCGGTATTTTTAGGAATGGGGGTAATGTTTGTCATGTACGACAATTCTCAAGGAATTCAAGCCAAACATGATAAGAATAATGAAGAAAAAGTTATTGAACAACTAAAAGAAAACTTGGTTCAAGAAGAAAATAAAATTGACACCTTAGAAGTTAAAGAAACTGATAAATCACAAAACTTGGTTAGGTATTAAAATTAAAATCAACCGCAAAAAAGGTCGCATGATAGCATGTGGCCTTTTTTTGTTTTAAGGGCTCATGATGAAATTAATTTCTGAAATTAAGAATTCAGTTCTAACTTAAGATTGTAATATAAGTTGAAAATTGCTAAACCTCTAATATTTATGGGGACTTACAGCATTTTTTGAGTTATAATCCACTTAAAAATCGAATTCATGAATTCCTTAAATATTTGATATTATGACAACTTGGAAGGCAAAGGCAGTAAAACATAAAGGAAAAGATAGAATTGCAATCTATTTTGAGAGAAAAGAAGAATTTATTATCAGAATTAAAAAACTAAACGATGCTAAGTGGAGTGCAAGTTTATGTGCTTGGCATTTGCCCGATAATGAAGAAAATCGAATTAGATTCAAATTGCCTGTTAAAGTTGTTTTAACAAAACATCATGAAATAAAATTAATTGAATTTAAAAGATGGTTAGGTTCAAAAAGATATAGTCAGAATACTATAAAAACCTACATTGAAACAATTACTACTTTTTTTAAATATTATTATTACAAGAAACCAGAGGATATAACCAATAAGGATATAATTGATTTTAATAACGATTATATTTTAAAAAACGAATTTTCTTCATCCTATCAAAATCAAGTTGTTAATTCAATAAAGCTTTTCTATAGACAAATTCAGAACTCAAAAATTGATGTTGAAATAATTCACAGACCAAAAAGAGAACATTTATTACCAAATGTTTTAAGTAAAGATGAGGTTAAACAAATATTAAATGCTCCAACGAATATTAAACATAGAGCAATGTTAAGCTTAATATATAGTTGTGGATTAAGAAGGAGCGAATTATTGAATTTGAAACCAGTTGATATTGATAGCAAAAGAGGCATTGTAGTAATAAGACAATCAAAAGGTAAAAAAGATAGAATTGTACCACTAAGCGAAAAAATTCTGATTTTACTTAGAGAGTATTATAAATACTACAAACCAAATACATATTTATTTGAAGGAAGAAATCCTAATGAACCTTATGATGAAAGAAGTTTATCAAATGTATTAAAGTATGCAATTAAAAAATGTGATATTAAGAAACCGGTAAGTTTACATTGGCTTCGTCATAGTTATGCAACACATTTATTAGAAGCTGGCACAGATTTAAGGTATATTCAAGAAATCTTGGGACATAATAGCAGCAGAACAACTGAAATTTACACCCATGTTAGTACAAAAAGCCTTTTACAAATAAAAAGTCCGTTTGATGATTTATAAAAAAATGTGATATTGCTTAAAAATACAAATCTACATCCTATGGCACATATCCCCCAAAATTCTAACCTCTATGCATCAAAA
>JBIPMI010000236.1:0-4977 GCA_044369215.1 Bacteroidia bacterium
CGTTTTTAAACAATCCAAAGCTTTTTCCTTGGTTTTATTATGGCTACAAAGCTTATTATCCGAAAGATTCAATTCTTAATTTACTAAAACCAGAAGTATCAAAACTTGGATTTCTAATTTTTGCAGGGTCTTGGTGTGGTGATACCCAGAAAGAAATTCCTGCCTTTTATAAAGTCGCCGATTTAATTGGAGTGAAAGACAATCAGATTCAGCTAGTTATGGTCGATAGAAAAAAGCAAACTCATTTTATTAAAACTTCTGTTTTAGGAATTAAGCCTGTTCCATGTATAATTATTTATAAAGATAGCGTTGAAATAGGTCGTTTCATTGAATCCAGTAAATCTTCAATGGAAGAGGATTTATTTCAAATTATAAATCAACATTAATAGAATAAAATATATCTGTTTAATTCAATTCATCTACTTTTGCAGCAAAATGAATCAAAAGCCATTAATTTTAATTTCAAATGATGATGGGATTACAGCTCCAGGCATCAAAGCATTAGTTGAAGCTGTTAAAGATTTGGGTGAAATTGTCGTTGTTGCTCCTGATAGCCCTCAAAGCGCTATGGGACATGCAGTTACTATTTCAAAACCTTTAAGATTAGAAGAAACTAAACATTTTGAGGGTATTCAATCATTTCATTGTAGCGGAACACCTGCCGATTGCGTTAAAATTGCTGTAGATAAAGTAATGCACAGAAAACCTGACTTATTACTTTCAGGAATTAACCATGGTTCAAATAGCTCAATAAATGTTATTTATTCAGGAACTATGAGCGCTGCGATGGAAGGTGCAATTGAAGGAATTCCTTCTGCCGGCTTTAGTTTATGTGATTTTTCATATAATGGTGATTTTACTTTAGCTGCAGAAATTGCAAAAAAAACAGCTCAAAATATTTTGGAAAACGGACTTCCAAAGGGTGTTTTATTAAATGTAAATATTCCTAAAATCAAAAAAGATGAATTAAAAGGAATTAGAATTTGCAGACAAGCTTTAGCAAAATGGGAAGAAGATTTTGATGAAAGAAAAGACCCAAATGGTAAACCTTATTTCTGGTTAACCGGTAAATTTGTAAATTATGATAATGGAAATGACACCGATGAATGGGCATTAGAAAACGGATTTGTTTCAATTGTTCCTGTTCAATTTGATTTAACAGCCCATAATGCTATTGCTTACTTAAACCAATGGAATTTAAAACATGCAGATTAAAGATAACTTTTTTATTGGCTTTTTCCTTGGATTATTAGGACCAAGTATTGGAATATTAGGTTTTTACTTATACAAATTCTCTTCCTATAATTTATTAGGTTTTTTAGATTTATCTGTAAAAGAAAAATTACTTTCTCCCCTGCTAAGTTTGTCCTGCGTAATTAATCTTGGAGTATTTTATTTGTTTATTCATTACGAGAGGTATTTGACATCCAGAGGGATAATCTTCTCGACATTTTTATACGGGTTTACCATAGTAGTATTAAAATTTTTTTTATAAAAACCATACAACTACCTGATTATTTGAGTCTTAAACATTCAAATAATTTAATTAAATTCTACTTAAAATCCTCATTATTTTTGACAATGAGTTTATTATCTTTGCAGTATGCGCAAAATTCTAATTTTACTGCTTTTTATAACTAATCAAGTATTTGCTCAAGAAATTATTAAACAACCAATTAAGGTTCTTGATAATCATTCTAACGATGTTAGTGCAGCAAGATTTTCTCCCGGAAAATTTAATATAATTGCCTCAGGTACTTGGGATCAAAAACTAAATATCTTCAATGCTGATAATCCTTTTAACTTAATTAAAAGCTGGAAAGCGCATGAAGCTTCTGTAAATTGTCTTGCTTTTAATTATACAGGAAGTTTATTGGCATCCGGTGGACGAGATTTTCAGGTTCACATTTGGGATTCTTTTTATAAATTAGTTCCATTATTTGAAGATGCAAAAATTAGACATGAAGCAAATATCAATGCATTATTGTTTGATAGAGGTGGAAAGTTTTTGTTCAGTGGATGCGAATCAGGCAAAATAATCATTTGGGACTTAGCCGGTAAAAAAGCTGTAAAGCAATTAAACATAGGTGTTTCCATTAATTGTTTTGCGCCTTACACAAATTCGTCTTCTATTTTTGTAGCAGGTGCTGAAAGTAAAATTAAACTTCTCAATTTAGTAAATGGTCAAGTTTTAAAAACATTTGATGGTCATACAGACATAGTAAATTCTATTGCAATTAGCAAAAATTACAAGTATTTATTGAGCGGATCAAATGACAAAACCGCCAGATTATGGGATTTAAAAACATTTAAACAAATAAGAATTCTTCCTGTAAATTGTTGGAAAGTAACAGCTGTATCATTTTCAGATGATTCTAAATATTGCATAACAGCTTGTAATGATGGTTCAATAAAAATCTGGGAAACTGAAACTGGTAAATTAATAAGTCAAGTTGAAGAGCAGAATTTTAATATTAGAGATATTTCATTTAATAAAAACGCAGATTTAATCTGTGCAGCAGCAATGATGAAAAATTCTGAAGAATACGGACCTAGAATTTTTAAATCAAAAATTCCGGTTCCTGCTAAAACCCTACCTTCAAATACTTCAAAATTGCAAAAGGATTTCGATTCTTTATGGAAACCAAATCCTTTATCTAAACAGGATTCTTTGCTAATTAAACAAGGTAAAAATCCCTCATTACCAAATAATTCAAAATCAGGTAATACTATACCAAATAAACTGGATTCAGCTAGGATATATAAAACCCCAATGAATCCTGTAAAAAAATGACAATTAAACTCAAACAAACGTTAGTTTCTATGGTTTAGTATACAAAAGAAGCTTGCCTAACGTACGTTTAGGGGATTTCTTTTTTGAAACTAGTCTTTTAGAAAAAGATTACTTTACTATATTGCAACGCATTTAAACCATACCGGAACATCACAAAAAGTAAGCAAAATGAAGATTTTCAACTCATTAACAAAAAGTCTTTTTTTATTTTCATTATTATTCACCTTAGGTTTTAACCTCAAAGCTCAGTCAGCTGATGAAGGAAAAACACTTTTCACTGCAAATTGTACAGCTTGTCATGCAATAAATGACAAAATAGTTGGTCCTGCTTTAAAGGATGTACACAAACGCAGAGAAGAAGCTTGGTTAGTGAAATGGATTAAAAATTCACAAGCAATGGTAAAAGCAGGAGATCCTGTTGCCGTTCAATTGTACAAAGAAAACAACGAAAGTGTTATGACATCTTTCGAAAATTTAAGCGATGTACAAGTAAAATCAATTATTGCCTACATAAAAGCAGAAAGTGAAGCGCCTGCAGTAGCTGCAACAGCCTCTGTGTCTAGCGATAATACAAAAACCAAAGCAAATAATGAATCAAATGAAAGTTTGGTATCATCAATCAACTGGTTATTATTCATAATTTCAATATTGTTAGTAACTGTAATTAGTTATGTGTTCAGTATTTTAAATAGAATAGGCAAAATTCAAGGTAAAGAAGTTATCAATTGGACCAGTGTAAATGGTTTCTTATTATTGGCATTCCTTATTATAGGATTAACTGCTACTATCTGGGAATTTGCAGTACACAGTAAACTAACAGTTTTCGCTGACGGACCAGCTTCGGTTCACGGTGAAGAATATGATAACATGTTTATGATTACTTTAATCATTACAGGAGTGGTTTTTGTTATAACACAAGTACTTCTTTTTTGGTATGGATATAAGTATAAAAATGATGGAAAAAGGAAAGCTCTATACTATCCTGATAACCATAAAATCGAATTATTATGGACAGTAGTTCCAGCCATTGTTTTGACAATTTTAGTAGTTCGTGGATTATTTGTTTGGAATGATATGATGTATTCTAAAGAAGAAAATCCAAGAAATGTAGAACTATTTGCTTATCAGTTTGGGTGGGATGCTAGAATTGCAGGTGCCGATAATAAATTGGGCGCTTATAATTTCCGCGAAGTAGGAAAAGCAAATGCTTTGGGTGTTGACCCTAAAGATGAAAAAGCAAAAGATGATATCATCGTCAAAGAACTTCACCTTGAAGTAAATAAACCTTATCATTTCTCATTTAGATCTAAAGACGTTATTCATAGTGCTTATTTTCCTCATTTCAGAGCTCAAATGAACGTAGTTCCGGGTTTACCAACTCAGTTTTCATTTACGCCAAGTGTTACTACTGCTGAAATGAGAACCAAAACAGGAAAACCAAATTTTGATTATGCTTTACTGTGTAACAAAATTTGTGGAAGTGCACATTACAGAATGAAAATGGTGATAATAGTTGATACAAAAGCTGATTATGAAAAATGGTTAAAATCTCAAAAAACTTTAGCCCAATCAAATCCAGTAGTTTCTGAAAATACTGTTGCATTAAAATAAACCCAACCATCAAAAAAAGAAATAAAATCTAGTATATGAGCGATCACAATTTGCACACAAATCACGACGATCACGGACATCACGAAGAAACCTTCATCTCGAAGTATATCTTTAGTATGGACCACAAAATGATTGCCCGTCAATTCCTTATCACAGGAATTATCATGGGAACTCTTGGTATGTTGATGTCAATGATTTTTAGACTTCAATTAGCATACCCTGATATGAAATTTCCTTTCCTTGAAGGAATTTTAGGTCATTGGGGGAAAGATGGGAAATTAGACCCGAATTTTTATTTAGCATTGATTACAATCCATGGTACAATCATGGTGTTCTTTGTACTTACTGCCGGCTTAAGCGGAACATTTAGTAATTTATTAATTCCGCTTCAATTAGGCGCAAGAGATATGGCTTCACCATTTATGAACATGCTTTCATATTGGTTTTTCTTCGCCTCTTCTTGTGTTTTGGTATTCTCTTTATTTGTTGATGGTGGACCAGCTTCTGCGGGTTGGACAGTTTATCCTCCGTTATCAGCTTTGCCTAAAGCTATTCCGGGTTCCGGGGTTGGT
>JBIPMI010000021.1:0-15852 GCA_044369215.1 Bacteroidia bacterium
CAATGAACGGTAGCCAAATCCATGATTGATGATAACATGGTTTCCATATCCATTTCCGTTTTCAGCGGTTTCAATTTTACCATTACCTGTAGCGTAAATCGGAGTTCCGTGAGGAGCAGTAAAATCTATTCCGGAATGGAATTTATGTGTTTTAAATATTGGATGAATTCTATATCCAAATCCTGAAGCAATTCTTTTTAAATCTTTGTTTGAAATAGGCTGAATAGCGGGGATACTAGAAAGGAATACAGTTTTATTTGCGGCTAATTTTCCCAATTCATCAAATGATTTTGATTGAACATAAACCTTTGCTGCTAATTCATCAACTTTTTCGTTTAAGGCAATTAATTCATCAGAGTTCTCAAAACCATTTAGCATTTTATATTTTTCAATGCCTCCGGTCCCAGCTTTTCTAATGCTAATATCTATTGGATCTGCCTCAAATATGGCTCGGTAAATATTTGCATCTCTATCTTGTAGTTCAGCTAAAACACCTCCAAGGTCTTCAATTTTTTTATTTAATACCTTAATTTGTGCTTGATATTGCTCGTTTTCACGTTTTAAAGTCTTTTCTTTTGGAGAATCAATAAAACTATAAATTGCTAAAACCATCATTGCCCCAGCCACAACCGATGCCGATAGAAATCCGAAAACCCTGAAAACAACAGTCGTCAAACTTGTTCTCACTTTCTCGAAATCTAATTTATGTGGATTATAAAAGTACTTATTCTTCGCCATTTTCCCCCCGTTTTTTATTTCCCCAATATATTGTAGACAATTGGGGATGCAAAATTAAATATTTTTCTGCAAATTCAGGCCTGAAATTAATATTAAAATTAAAATATAAAGCAATGACTGCCAACGAAATACGTAAACAGTTCCTAGAATATTTTCAAAGTAAAGGTCACCAAATCGTTCCTTCTGCTCCAATTGTAGTTAAAAATGATCCTACGCTCATGTTTACAAATGCGGGTATGAATCAGTTTAAAGATTGGTTTTTAGGAAACGAAGAACCGAAATATAATAGGGTTGCTGATACTCAAAAATGTTTACGCGTTAGTGGGAAGCATAATGATTTAGAAGAAGTTGGGGTTGATACTTACCATCATACCATGTTTGAAATGTTGGGTAACTGGAGTTTTGGAGATTATTTCAAAACCGAAGCAATCGAATGGGCTTGGGATTTATTGACCAATGTTTACAAATTAGACAAAGACCGTTTGTATGTTACTGTTTTTGAAGGTGATGAAAAAGAAGGACTTGCTTTTGATCAGGAAGCTTTTGATGAATGGAAAAAGTGGATTGCTCCTGAGAGAATTTTAATGGGTAATAAAAAGGATAACTTCTGGGAAATGGGAGATACTGGTCCTTGTGGTCCTTGTTCTGAAATTCATGTTGATTTACGTTCTGATGCTGAAAGAGCTACTTTAGATGGTAGTACTTTGGTTAATAACGACCATCCTCAGGTAATTGAAATCTGGAACAATGTGTTTATGGAATTCAACAGAAAAGCTGATGGCAAATTAGAAAAACTCCCTGCACAACATGTTGATACAGGAATGGGTTTCGAAAGATTGGTAAGAGCTATTGAAGGTAAATCTTCAAATTATGATACTGATGTTTTTGTTCCAAGCATTAAATTTATTGAGGCTCATAGTGGTATAAAATACAATTTCAGCGACTCAATCTCTGATATTTCCATGAGAGTAATTTCTGACCATATCAGAGCAATTTCTTTTTGTATTGCTGATGGTCAGCTGCCTTCTAATAATGGCGCCGGTTATGTAATCAGACGAATTTTAAGAAGAGCTGTCAGATATGGTTTTCAGTTCCTGAACTTTAAGGAACCATTTTTGGAAAAATTGAGTGGCCAAATTGCGGAACATTTTAAGGATATTTTCCCTGAATTGTATAGCCAGCGAGAATTTGTTGCGAAAGTAATTCGTGAAGAAGAAGTGAGTTTTTTAAGAACTTTAGAGAACGGATTAAAACGTTTAGACCAAATTATTTCAAACCTTAAACAGGGTGAAGTAATTGATGGAAGAATTGTTTTTGAACTAAATGATACATTTGGTTTTCCTGTTGATTTAACCTCACTTTTAGCCAGAGAAAAAGGATTTGGAATTGATGAAGCCGGTTTCAAAATAGCATTGGAAGAACAAAAAGCGCGCTCAAGAAAGGCTACTGAAATCAACACAGATGATTGGCAGGTTTTATTACCCGAGGAAGCAAGTAAATTTCTAGGTTATGATTTGCTTGAGTCTGAAGTTAAAATCATGAAATTCAGAAAAGTTAAAGCAAAAGGAAAAGAATATTTCCAATTGGTATTTAACCAAACTCCATTTTATCCTGAAGGTGGCGGACAGATTGGAGATACGGGATTTATCTCAAACGCAAATGAGAAAATTCAAATTACCAATACATTGAGAGAGAATAATATGATTATTCATCTGGTGGAAGGTATTCCTACAAATCCGGAAGCAGTTTTTATAGCTGAAGTTGATGCTGAAAAACGCTCTTTAACAGAAAATAATCATAGCGCAACCCACTTATTACATGCGGCATTACGACAAGTTTTAGGTAAACATGTGGCTCAAAAAGGCTCATTGGTAAATTCAGATTATTTACGTTTCGACTTCTCACATTTTTCTGCAATGACTAATGAAGAAATTGCTAAAGTTGAAAAAATTGTCAATCAAAAAATCAGAGAGAATATTTCTTTGGATGAAAAAAGAAATGTTCCAATTGCAGAAGCTGAAAAAATGGGTGCGATGATGTTGTTTGGCGAAAAATATGGTGATTCTGTTCGTGTGATAACATTTGATGAAATGTACTCAAGAGAATTATGTGGAGGAACACATGTGAAATCAACGGGTAAAATTGGCATGTTCAAAATTACATCTGAAACTGCTGTAGCGGCAGGCGTAAGAAGAATTGAAGCAATCAGTTCTCTTGCCAGTGAAAAGTATGTTTCAGATATGGAATCGAGCTTAAAAGGACTAAGAGAAGTTCTTAAAACAAAAGATTTACAAAAAGCACTAGAGGATTTGTTAAATGATAAATCAGAATTGTTAAGAAAACTGGAAATTCTGGAATCTGAAAAAACTCAAATCATTAAATTGCAATTAAAGAGTAAAGTAAATACTTTAAATGACTTTAGCTTAATTGTTGAACAAATCGAACTTAATTCGGCAGATCAATTAAAGAATCTTTCATTTCAATTGAAGTCGGAAATACCTAATCTTTTTCTTGCTTTAGGAACTATCATCAATCAAAAACCTTTTTTAAGCATCATTATCGACGAAGAATTGGTGAAGTCAAAAGGTTTTCATGCCGGAAATCTGGTGAAAGAAGCTGCTAAAAATATCAATGGCGGCGGCGGTGGTCAGGCTTTCTATGCAACTGCAGGAGGTTCAGATTTGAATGGCTTATTAGCAGCCTTGCAATATGTTAATGAAAAAATAACAGATTAAAATGAAAAATTGCAAGTAAAATTCAAGTAATTTTTTCATTTTTGTGGTGTGGTAGAGGAAATTTCAATATTAGTAGCGGTCCTTCTAGGATTAATTATATTTTTTTGGGTCAGAGGAAATGTAAGGTTTAGCGATAATTGTCCTAAATGTGGTAATAATATCCACGTTAAAAGGATTTCAAGGAGTTTTATTACTCGCTATTTCTTTTTTATGTTCGGAGCCAGAAAATTAAGGTGTTCCAAATGTTGGAAAAGTTACTTCCAACTTTGGGCAGCAGGTAAGCCGGATCCAAAACCGACTGCCTCGGATTTTTAATAATTAATATGAAGCTTTTTGTAAATAAAGCTTAGCAGCCAGGCCGGACCAATTAGCAAGAATTGCATATCATCTAAAAATGATGGTTTTTTTCCTTCAATTTTATGCCCGATAAATTGCCCAATCCATGCTATAGTAAATATCGCTAGGGCAATTTTCCAGGCACTGATTTCTAAATTTTGTAGTTGCATAGAACCCCATATACAGACAAAGTAAAACAGGAGTAATCCCACAGCTATTTTCCAGGAGATTCTAAAGTAAAATAGCATTGCACCAACCAAAACCAGATGAGCAAGGCTCAATCCTTGGTATAAATGAACCTCATTCAATAAACAAACCAAACTAAAGAAAATACTCGGAACACAAATCCAGTGAATGAGTTTATTGGTGGCATTTTGATGACTAACAGCATATTCATCGAGCCATTGTTGAATGTTTTTCATTCAACCAATCTAGTAAAATTTTCTGAATCCAATAGCACTTCTCGCTTCTTTTAAGGTAGCATCTGCACTTTCTTTGGCTTTTTCTGCTCCTAATTTGGCTACTTTACCCAGGTATTCTTCATTTGCTAAAATATCACTAATTTTTTCTCTGATTGGAGTTAAAAATGTAACCATATCTTCAGCCAATTGCTTCTTTAAATCACCAAATCTAATGGTACAATTAGCATATGATTCAACATAAAAATCTATAGTTTCTTTTTTTGATGCTACTTTCAGCAAATCAAATAAGTTTTGTACCGGCTGACTTGGAACTGAATTTGCTTCAGCTGGCGTATTTCCACTAACGGCTTTTGAAATCTTTTTTCTTAAAACATCTGGAGAATCAATCAGGTTAATTACATTGTTTTCGCCATCACTTTTACTCATTTTTCCTCCACCTTGTAATCCCGGAATTTTCACCAATTCACCTCCATAATTGAATGCTTGTGGTTCTGGAAAAAGTTCTATATCGTACATTCTGTTGAATCGGTTCCCAAAAGTTCTGGCCATTTCCAAATGCTGTTCCTGGTCTTTACCAACCGGAACCAAATGTGCCCTATGAATGATAATATCAGCTGCCATTAAAACCGGGTAGGTGAGGAGTCCTGCATTAATATTATCAGGTTGCGTTCTTGCTTTCTCTTTAAATGAACTTACTCTTTCCAATTCTCCTTTATAGGCGTGCATATTCAAAAGCAAATACAATTCCGGTATTTGTGGCATATCACTTTGAATATATAATGTGCATTTTTCAGGATCTAATCCACAAGCTAAATATTCTGCCAAAACCTGCTTGACACTATTATGTAAATCTTTGGGATTAGGATGTGTTGTTAGCGAATGGTAATCTGCAATAAAGAAAAAACATGGATGCTCATTTTGCATGCTGATGAAATTTTTCACCGCACCCATATAATTTCCTAAATGCAACATTCCTGTTGGCCTAATGCCACTAACTACTATTTCTTTTGGAGACATGAACTTAACTTGTTATATCATGTAAATTATCCATTATTTGGAATTTTTACAATCGATTTTATTTAATATTATATTGAAATCATACTTACTTGAGTCGTAAGCTATATTTCCATGCTTATCTAAAATTGCCGGAGCTGTTTTTAATAGAATTTTATCAGATTGAAGTTTCCAAATAAGATTTTCTTTAAATTCTTCTCCTTCTTGTGAATAGGTGTAAACGCATTCAATGATACTGTCTTTTATTACTCCTGAAATTGATCCTATTGCAGCATCTTTTTCATTGGGGATATAAGAATAATTTCCAGTAACCAATGTGTCTTGTATGTGCATGTTTAGTGAGGTACTATCTTCGTTTTTCATTCCTTCGGTTAAAAGAAAACAAAGTTTTTCATTTCTTTTATTCTCTGAATTTTGCTGATTTTTTTGCTGATTATCTGAACATGAAACCAAAAGAAGAGCTATTAAAAACACATAAACTATTTTCATAATGAACCTTGTTGACCTGCTAATAAAAACATTATTGCCATTCGAACAGCTACTCCATTTTCTACCTGATCTAAAATGATGCTGTGTTTGCTATCCGCAACATCACTCGTAATTTCAACTCCTCTGTTAATGGGTCCCGGGTGCATAATTACAATTTCCTTATTTAATGAATCCAGGCGTTCCTTGTCTAAACCATATAACATACTGTATTCACGTAATGAAGGAAAGTACTTAATGTCTTGTCTTTCAAGTTGAATTCTAAGCATATTGGCTACATCGCACCAGTCAAGTGCTTTCATTAAATTTGTTTCAACTTTTACTCCTAAAGATTCAATATGTTTTGGAATTAAAGTGCTTGGCCCGCAAACCATTACTTCTGCACCTAATTTTTGTAGGCAGAAGATGTTAGATAAAGCAACCCTTGAATGTGTAATGTCTCCAACAATTACAACTTTTTTGCCCTTAACGGAACCTAATTTTTCTCTGATTGAAAAAGCATCCAATAATGCCTGAGTTGGGTGTTCATGAGTACCATCACCTGCATTTATGATATTGGCTTTGATATGTTTTGAAAGGAAAACACATGCACCGGGCGCAGGATGCCTCATTACCACCATATCCACTTTCATTGCAAGGATATTGTTTACCGTATCAATTAATGTTTCTCCTTTTGAAACTGAAGATGATGAGGCAGAGAAATTAACGATATCGGCACTTAATCTTTTCTGAGCCAATTCGAAAGATATTCTTGTTCTTGTTGAATTTTCGAAAAAGATATTGGCAATAGTTACATCACGAAGCGAAGGAACCTTTTTGATAGGCCTGTTGATAATGGATTTAAAATTATCTGCGGTCTCAAAAACCAAATTGATATCATCGGCATTGAGTTCCTTGATTCCCAGCAAATGTCTTTGAGAAAATTTCTTCATTTCTATTTTTATTCTTGGCCTAATAATCAGGGTTGTATAGGAAGTATTTGAACAATATCTTTTTTACCTTGTTCTTTCCATTCCACTTTCACTTTGTCATGAGCTCTGGTGTCGACAGTTAATCCAACATAATCAGCTTGAATTGGTAAATCTCTACTGTAAAGGCGGTCAATTAAAACCAGAAGTTCAACTCTATTTGGTCTTCCAAAATCGGTAATGGCATCTAAAGCTGAGCGAATAGTTCTTCCTGTAAAAAGCACATCATCTATTAGTACAACTTGTTTATGACTCATACTGAAATTGATTTTTAGTTCAGAAGGAATGATATGTTCATTTCCTCTTCTAAAATCATCGCGGTAAAAGGCAATATCAAGTTCCCCATACAAAACATCTTTTAAGCCGGTAATTTCTTCTAATCTCGATTTGATTCTTCTTGAAAGAAAAATACCACGAGGCTGCATTCCAATCAAGGCCACATCAGCAAAACTACCATGTCTTTCAATAAGCTGATAACATAGTCTGTCCAGAGTCAATTGAAATTGTTTCTTTTCAAGAATTATACGTTCCTTCATAAAGTAATGCCTGTTATTTGGCTTGAAGTATGCTTCAAATATCCGATATTTAGCTTAAAAATTGATTTATTTTTGCTGACTTAATTCCAGAATATAATCAAATTCATATTGAGTAAGGCTCATAACAGATAATCTACCTTGTCTGACCAATCCAATATTTTGCAAATTTTCATCAGCTTTTATTTGCTCCAGTGTGATTGTTTTTTTTAGTTTTTTGAATGGCTTCAGGTTCACAACCACCCAATTAGGGTCTTCGGTTGTGGGGTCCTGATAAGCTTCTTTAGAAACCTTAGCAATACCAACAATTTCTTTTCCTTCATTGCTATGATACCACATTACCAAATCACCTTTTTTCATTTCTCTAAGGTTGTTTCTGGCCTGATAATTCCTTACCCCATCCCAAAAAGTTTCCTTGTCTTTTTCAAATTGTTCCCAGCTATACTTAAAAGGTTCTGATTTTACCAGCCAATATTTCATCTTGATGTTATTTGTCGCAAATTACAACATTAATAGGCAAAAAAAATCCCGACCAATTGGCCGGGATTTTTTATTTTACATAAAGACTATTTACCTTCAAGTTTCGCTTTTAATTCAGCTAAACCATCAACATCAGCAAAAGTAGATTTCTCATTGCTTTCGTTTAATTTCTTAGCAGCTTTAGTTGCTTTTTCTTTTTCGGTATCCTTACGTTTTTCGTCTACTACTTTTTTCTCAGCTTCTTCTTCTCTCCACAATGCAGTATGAGAAACAACGATACGGCGATTTTCTTTATTGAATTCTGTTACTTTCACTTGAAGAACTTCATCTTCTTTCGCAGTTTTCTTATCTTCTTTTTGTAATTGTTTTAATGGAGAATACCCTTCAACACCATAAGGAAGAGCAATTGTAGCACTCTTATCTTCGATTTTTAAGATAGTTCCTTCATGGATTGAACCAACTGAGAACAAAGTCTCAAATGCTTCCCAAGGATTTTCATCCAATTGTTTGTGGCCTAAGCTCAAACGACGGTTTTCTAAATCCACTTCCAATACAATAACATCTAATTCTTGATTAACTTTCACAAACTCATTTGGATGTTTGATTTTCTTAGTCCAGCTTAAATCAGATACGTGTACCAATCCGTCAACACCTTCTTCTAATTCTACGAATAAACCGTAGTTAGTCATGTTACGAACTGTACCTTTATGACGAGAGCCTAAAGGATAACGTTCTTGAATAGCAACCCAAGGATCTGCTTTCAATTGTTTGATACCCAAAGACATTTTTCTTTCGTCTTTGTCTAAAGTTAAAATAACCGCTTCCATTTCGTCACCCATTTTCAAGAAATCTTGAGGGCTACGTAAATGTTGGCTCCAGCTCATTTCACTTACGTGAATTAAACCTTCAACTCCAGGAGCTATTTCTAAGAATGCACCGTAATCAGCAATATTTACGATTTTACCTTTAACGTTTGCATTTACTTGTAATTCTTCAGATAAACTATCCCAAGGATGTGCACCTAATTGCTTCAAGCCTAAAGAAATACGTTTTTTCTCATCATCAAAATCAAGAACAACAACGTTGATTTTGTCGTCTAATTTCAATACTTCTTCAGGATGGTTGATGCGACCCCATGAAATATCAGTAATATGTAATAAACCGTCTACACCACCTAAATCGATGAATACACCGAATGAAGTCATGTTTTTAACAGTTCCTTCTAATACTTGACCTTTCTCTAATCTAGAAAGGATATCAGATTTTTGTTTTTCAATATCCTCCTCAATCAATACTTTGTGCGAAATCACAACATTTTTGAATGAATGGTTTACCTTAACTACTTTGAATGGCATGGTTTGACCCACGTAAACATCGTAATCTTTGATTGGTTTAGTGTCGATTTGTGAACCAGGTAAGAAAGTATCAATACCCATTACATCAACAACTAATCCACCTTTTGTACGGGTTTTAACATAACCTTGTACAATTTCGTCGTTATCATGAGCAGTAAGGATGTTCTCCCATGCACGCTCTGAAACGGCTTTCTTACGAGACAAAATTAATTGACCGTTAGGATCTTCTTTTGTTTCCAACAATACTTCTACAACATCACCGGCTTTTAATTCCGGCATATCGCGGAATTCTGTGCGTGCAATCAGACCATCAGATTTAAATCCAATGTTGAGCACCACTTCTTTTTCTGTAAATCCTACTACTGTTCCTTTAACGATTTCTTTTTCGTTGAATGCGTTTAAAGTGTTTTCGTAAAGACTACTTAATTTTTCATACTCCTCTTTTGAGTACCCGCCAAATCCGGCGTTGTCAAGGCTCCAGTCGAAATCCATTTCGTGAGCGTTACTTGTTTGGTTTGTGTTTTCTGTCAATTTTTTAAATCTCCTTTCGCTTAAAAAAGCTTGCAAACATAATTCTTCTAGATATAACCACAAAGAATTTCAGCACTTTATCTGCTTTTTTTTGAAAATTTATCGGATACGATGGAGTTTTTGTGATTTTTTGTCCCCAAAATTATTACACTAATGATTAAAAGTCCTGAAGTTGAGTCTATTGGTGTATCTTCAACTCCATCCTCAAATTCCGGTTGAGCTTTAATTTCTTTTATATTCATTAAACAAAAACTCAATGTTAAAATGGTAATTATCTTTTTCATTTTTGAATTTTATTGATTTTTTTAACCTGAATCATTCCTTTTTCATCTGTCATTATTATGAAATATATACCTTCATTCAATTCAGCTAATTGTAAACTTATCAAGTTCTCAAATTTTGAAGCTTCGGTTTTTAATTTTAGTTCTCCCTTGAGGTCAAAAATTTCAATTGATTTGATTTTTGTTTGTGTGTTTTCAATATATAATTGATTATCAAATGGATTTGGGTAAATGGCATTTTGCTCCCAAAGTGTTTCAACTAGTCCATTCACTAATTTTTTCTCGCTTATCAACTTCCATGAGCTAGAATCAAGTGCTCCCGGCACTATTTCTAAATCTACACCTTTGTTTAATGGATAAACTTTGTTTTCAAGTTTATTAAATAGTGATAGCTTATTTATATTGTTTTCTTCCAGTAATTTAAGTTTAAGTTTTGAACTGGCTCCAAGTATTAAATCAATGGTGTCGATTTGATTATTACTACTCGACCTTAAATCACTACATAACCAGATATTGTCCTTCGATTTTGATGCGATGAATATATTTCCTGCAAATAATTTAATGATGTCTTCTAAGGCATTGTACTCTTTTTTTGCATTTTCATTGTTTCCAATTAACAATAAATCAGAGCCATAATTATCCCTCACTTCGATAATTGATTGTTGGGTTTGGGTTTTGAAATATACAGGTGAACTTAAATTTGTTTTATGTGATTCTTTAAAATTCCCTGATGGTGTATTGTTAAACTGAATCAGAAATCCACCAAATGGAGCTACATACTGACTTCCGGTTCCGGAATTTGATGAGGCATTCCAGGCAACATAGTTTCCGCTTTTTGAATCTCTTTGATAAATACTCGGGTTTACATTGCTAAAATCAGATTGATCATAAATTTTATTCCAATCAATATTACATGGATACGGATTTCCCAATAAATTCCATCCATCTGCTGTTGCTTCGCCACTATTTGTATAATTGGCAATATTTGCTATTGAAATATTTCCTGAATTTGGATTTCCGGTAAAATCAATATTTACATTACCATGCGAAGGTAAATTTTGATACAATACATTAGAATTGCTTCTGTCACCTCTGATTAAAACCCTAAATCCTTTTCCGGAGTTCATTTGGGTGTTTAATTGATTTATTGGTTCCCATCCATAATTGGCATTGGGAAGTGAAACGGTCTCATCATAATAAAATGCGGATGAATTATTGGTTTGGGTTGAGTCGAATCCAAACGTCTTTCCACCTTGGCCCGTAATATGAATATCATCGATTAAATCTGTGAAATTTCCATCTGTTATTGGGCTACTCAAAAAACGATATCGTTTCCAACCTGCCGGAATCGTTTGGTTAAATGTTAAATTACCAATATTCGTACCTGAACTTTCTCCCAACATTGCTGTACCGGAAGTATCCGATAAAAAGGCAAACAAGCCAGAATTGGTTTTAATTAATCCATTGTTTATTAACTGACTTCCTGCTTTAATAAAGCAGGATGAGGTGCTGGAGATTAACTCTAAACTACAATTTGCATGAATGTTTAAAGTTCCTGAAACAAAGAGTTTCTTAGCTGTTTGGACATAGATTTTAAAATTACTTGTATTGAAAGTTCCATTGCTTATAAAAATGGAATCATTGTCATTTTCAAAATAAAAATTAACAGCACTTGAACTACCGGTGCATTTTAATGTGCCGTTTGTAAGAATTAAATTTCCGGATATATGTAATTCTCGGCTAGCTCCAATTCCAACTGAATTTGCAATATCCAGGATGCCACTTTGAATTTCTATGTTATTTTCTATGCTTATATTTAAGTTTCCGGCTGCCGATAAACTGATTGTTCCAGATCCGGAATTTATCACCAAATCATTTTTTATTAAATTGGTATTTCCACTTAATTGAGAATTTGCAGAAGCAGATGAATTGTTGAATTTTAGAAATCCCCAACTGGCACCGGGAATTACTGATGGCCATTGACGAAACTCAACAATGCTTCCTTTTTCAAAAGTTTCAGTTCCGGAAAATAAGGCTGGACCTAATGAGCCAACATGCTGCTGAATATAGGTCCCGGCAGAATCAATCTTAAAAAATTTACCTGTTCCATCTAAAAATATTGAATAATTACAATATAAAATACCATCAGTTTTAATATGCAAGCCTCTTATTGTTGCAATACCACTGCTCGTTTTTGTGTGGGATAAAACCAACACACAGGTATTATTTAAGGAAGAAGGATTTGCCCCACTTCCATCTGTATTTATTCCCCATCCTGCAGGGTCGTTAAAATCACTATTGCTGTTATTTGAGTAATAATAAGTCTGAGCTTTAATGATATTCTCCGAACACATCAAAACAAATAGGATTAATAATATTGACTTCATGTTTTTCATGAGCCAAAATTCTGAACCTAATTTTTCATCTCTTTAATTGACCTGATTGTTTAAGGTTTTCCAAGTTAAGTTTAAGGAATTTTTATAGATAATCAGGATGTTACGAAACTTTCTAAAGGATAGTTTTTAAGCAAACTAAGGAATACCTTAATGACCGGTTTTTACAAATCGGATGGTTTTTTGTTTGTTTTTATCTTTAAGCTGAACCAGATAGATACCATCTTTTAAATTAGCAATTTGTATTCTTTTTGTTTGTCCTTCTAAAGTTTCCCAATTGGTATTCTCAACCAAAGCACCAGTTAAATCAAATATTTTTACGTCAATATTATTTGTGATTTCTGATACCGATAAATCGAAATATTCTTCAGCCGGATTAGGATACAATTGAATAATCATTTCATTTCTTGCATCCATTATTCCAGAAGCAATGCTTAGTTTTAAGAGTTTAGTTTCAAAAGGTAACATTGATAAACCGGTAATTGCCAAACCTGTTGTAATTTCAACATAAGTGCTTTTTCCACTTAATAAATCTGTAGCTAAATAAACACCTGATGATAAATTAGCATTAGAAACAGACAATGACATACTTGAGATTGTATCTGCACCACAATTAATTAAACTTAATATTTGCTCTTCTTCTTTCTGACGTATAAATGCAAAAGTTTTAGCATTATCACTAAATATACTTTTATAAATACCGGTTCTTAATGCTTTTTCTGAATTTCTAAGTTGAATCAATTTTCTGTAATGGTGCCAGATTGAATTTGTATCAGCCTTTAAAGTATTTACATTAAAACTGGCATAATTGGAATTTAATGGAAACCAAGCTGTACCACTGGTAAATCCGCTAAAAGGGCCTGATGTCCATTGCATAGGTCTTCTTATATATTCATCAGGTTTTGAACCTTTCATGGCAACCTCTTCTCCATAATATAAATAGGGGATACCCGGAATTGTTAAGTAAATTGAAGCGGCTACTTTGTTTTTTCTGATATCATTGCCTAAAACATCAATTACTCTGTTTTGATCGTGATTTGTTAAAAAAGTACCAAATTGAAGAAATGGATAATTATCATAAGCAAATTTTATCGACTTTTTTAAATTGGTTAAAGCGCCTGTATTTGCTGCTTCTAAGGCAGTTTGTGCGATGTCAAAATCAAAACAATAATCTAGTTTGTTGTTATATTTAACTACAGTTGAACTAGAGGTCCAAACTTCACCAACAGTCATTACTTCAGGTTTGAAATTTTCTAAAGTATCATCAAAGTTTTTCCAGAACTCAATTGTTTGAGGAAGGTTCATCAAATTAGAACCATTTTCATACAAATACATGGCGGCATCTAATCTGAATCCATCCACATTCATTGAATCTAACCAAAAATGTGCTGCATTAAAAATGCTGTCCTTAACGGCCTTATTCTCGTAATTTAAATCGGGCATACCACTCCAAAATAAACCATAATAGTATTCATTGTTCTTTTGGTGCCAAACGTTTTGGCCCCAAGGCCCAACATAAGTTGGTTTGGTTGGCGACCAACGGTAATAATCTCTAAAGGCAGGATCTTTTGCGGCAGATTTTACAAACCATGGATGTTGCTCTGAACTATGGTTGATAACAAAATCCATCACTATTTTAATTCCTCTTTTATGGGCTTCATTTACTAAGTTTTTAAAATCAGCTGCTGTGCCATAAACAGGATTCACTGTTTTATAATTTGTAACATCATAACCATGCACACTTGGAGATGCATTTATTGGCATTAACCAAATTGCTTCAATACCTAAATCGGTTTTTGTATTTGGATTTCCATCATTTAAGTAATCCAATTTTGCAGTAACGCCATTAAAATCTCCAGTTCCATTTCCGTTACTGTCATAAAAACTTCTCACATAAATTTCGTAAAACACCTTTTCATTCCACCAATAGGTGCTTTGAGCATTTGAATTAGAAGCCCAAGAAATCAAGCAAATAAAAGAAAAGAGAAATTTTTGTAGAGTTGCACGCATTCTTCAAAGTTAAGCAAACATGCTGTTGGTATTTGTAAAACTTAGGTTTTAATTTATAAAAAAAAAGCCCGCTTTGATGCGGACTTTTTTATCATTAAACAAAATATTTTACCATTTAAGGCTGATTTTATCTTTGCTGTTTGATAAAACTACAGTACTTAATAAAGATTGATTAGCCGAAATTCCTTTTCCAATTGGATCGAACTGTGGCATATCATTCATTAATTTATAATTTTCTTTAGAGATTGATTTAGCTCCACCATTTACTTTAACTGATTTTACATCACCAAAACCATGGAAGTAAACTTTAATATGATTGAATTTACTATTTCTGTTTCCTTTAGCTTTTTCAATATTCAATTCGTTTTTTGAACTGATATAGTTAATGTCTCTTTGATGAAAATCTCCGCTTTGGTAATCATAGCCATCACCGGCATCTTCATAATAAACAAAAGTATTATTTTCTGAACCTTTGTAGATATGTAAAAATAAGGTATCACTTGGTTTTTCACCAGCATGTTGAACCAAAGTTTGCATTGGAATGATACTGCTTCCTTTTACAAAAACCGGAATTTTTTCTAATGGAGTTTCTACATAAATTTCATTTCCACCTGAGGTTTTTGAATCATTATACCAATCGTACCAATCATTTCCTTTTGGTAGGTAAACTTTTGTAATGGTTGTAGGACCTGTAATTGGTGCAATTAATAAACCATTTCCAAAGAAATATTGGTTTTGGTATTTTCCATCGTAAATCATTGGGTCGTGCGTGTAATTGATAGCTAAACTTCTTGCCACTGGCATACCCGTAACACTTGCTTCGTAAAAAGCAGAGTAGAGGTAAGGCATGATTTTGTATCTTAAAGAAATATAATTTCTTGAAATTTCTTCAACTCTTTCACCATAACTCCAAGGTTCACTGTCTTTGGCATCTATCATTTTATGGTTTCTGAAAAACGGACAAAATGCACCAACAGCAATCCATCTGGCAAAAGTGTTGATATTACATTCTCCTCCAAATCCACCTACATCATATCCTGAATTTGGCATTCCACTCAAACCTAAACTGTTTACCAATCTAACACCAACTAATAAAGATTCATCGTCAGCTCTGTTGTCACCGGTCCAGATTGCGCTGTATCTTTGAATACCGGCATAAGCGGCTCTTGTTAAAATCAATGGGCGTTTGTTGTTTAATAACTTTTTGGTTCCTTCAAAAGTGGCTCTCGACATTTGCATGCCATAGATATTGTGCCATTTTCTATGATTCGCTTTTACACCATCATAATAAGCTTCAACTAAATCAGGAAATTTTTGGCCCCAACTTGCAGGTTCGTTCATATCATTCCAGAAGCCATCAATGCCATCTGCAACATAACCTTTGAAAGAATTTCCCCACCAAAAACGCGTTTTTTCATTGGTAAAATCAGGGAAATGGCAACGGCCTGGCCATACTGAACCAATATGATTTGTTCCATCAGGAAATTTTAAAAATAAATCCTGAGCAACACCTTCTTCATAACTTTTATAACCTTTTTCAACCTTAATTCCAGGGTCAACAATTACAACA